>NZ_JBQFXP010000011.1:0-211771 GCF_056540905.1 Ruegeria sp. AL1 | reverse complement strand
CCGGTCTCTCCCGAGCGTCACAACCGTCTCTCCGGCCCGTCTCCGCCGTTCCCAGCGTCCCAGCAACCGCCTCAGCAGCGCCGGTGAAGGGCGTTCTAAGTAATACGAACGTGGACCGCAAGTGGAAAATTGCATGTCGCCGAACTTTTTTGCGTTATCTGTTATTATCATTTCATTTCAATGCGATAGACCTTCATAAACTTAGAGGTATTAACCCTTACAAGGCATCATCAGTTGATCCCAAACCCTGTTCCCAGCGATGTGCCAAGGCAATACCCCTACATATAGTGAATCTGCGCCAACAACACACTAGAGGCATCCGACTCAACGGCACGGATTTGATTCATTTCCACTCAAAAAAACACGCCTCACAGCACTCCTTCCAGCATAAGCATTAAGCCACGAAGCCGCCAAAGCCTTGCGCATCGCTGACGAATGCGGTCAGGTCGGCGCAGGCAACCCTGGAATCCTACGAACCTTTCATGACGCAACCCGATACGTTTCCGCTGATGCGCACCGTTGGCTTTGACGGCCTGTTGGTCACCTTTTCCGATTCAATGACCGAACCGGCAAACCGCGCAGCAATTGCCTTTCGGGGCGCGTTTGAAGCGTTACGAATGGACGGCGTTCTGGAAACCTCAGCCTCGCTGGCGTCCGCCTATGTCCGGTTCAACCCCGCCCAGCTGTCTCATCAGGATATCGAAGAGCGGGCAACAACGCTGCTTGCCAGTCGCGACTGGTACAGCGCGCCATTGCCGACCGGGCGACGGTTCTGGCGGGTTCCGACTGTCTATGGCACCGAACTTGCGCCCCAGCTAGAGGATGCAGCGGCCGCCGCCGGTTTATCTCCGGCCGAGGCCATCGAACGTCTGGGGCAAACGCGTGTGCGCGTGCTGACAATCGGATTCGCGCCAGGGCAGCCCTATCTTGGCCCGCTGGGACCGGAGTTCAACATTCCGCGCCTGAAAGAGCTGACGCCGATGGTGCCCGAGGGGGCTCTGGTCCTGGCGATCTCACAATTCGTTTTGTTCTCGGGGCCGACACCCACCGGGTGGCGCCATGTCGGTCAAACCGCGTTTCGGTGTTTTCGGCCTGATATGGAGCAGAGCTTTGCCCTTAATCCCGGGGACGAAATGCAGTTTGTTCCCGTTTCGCGCGACGCGCTGGAAAACATCAAAGCCACCTGCACCGATGGGACGGGCGGAGCGACCTGCGAGGAGATCATGGCATGAGTCTGATCGTCCATCGCATCGGCCCGGCCTGTACCGTGCAGGATCAGGGACGCACTGGGTATCTGGATCAGGGTCTGTCGCGCTCGGGCGCGGCAGATATTCTGGCTTTGCATGAAGGCGCTGCTTTGCTGAACCAAGACCCGACCTGTGCCGCGTTGGAAATGGCAGGTATGGGGGGCGAGTTCGAGGCCACCGCCCCCACGACCATCGCGCTGACAGGCGCACCCATGCAGGCGAGTATCGATGGCGGCTCTGTCATGTGGAACGCCTCGCACCAGATGGAAATAGGGCAGAGATTGGTGATCGGCTCAGTGCTGCAGGGCAACTATGGCTATCTGCATCTGGGCGGCGGGATTGGAACCCCGGTTATGCTGGGCTCGCGCGCGGCTCACCTGACCGCCAGAATCGGACGCGCGGTTCAGGTGGGGGACACCTTGCCCGCTTTAGGTACGGGGCGCGCTGGATTGAAACTGCGCGTCGAGGATCGGTTCTCGGGGGGCCTGCTGCGGGTGGTGGCGAGTTTTCAGACCCCGCTGTTTGACGACGAAACGCTGACGCGGTTCACGCAAACGAGTTTCCACCGGGGCGCACGGACCAACCGGATGGGGATGCAATTGGACAGCGACGGTGGCGGGTTCGCCGCGCGGGGTCAGTTGAATATCATGTCCGAGGTCATCACCCCCGGCGACATACAGATGACGGGAACCGGCGCACCCTTTATCCTGCTGCCCGAATGTCAGACCACCGGGGGTTATCCGCGCATCGCGACCGTTCTGCCCTGTGACCTGCCGCGCGCGGCGCAGACCCCTGCCGGCGGTCAGGTGCGGTTCGAGTTCGTTTCGCTGGAAGAAGCTGCCGCGCTGCAGGCCGCGTTCGAGGCAGACCTTGCCCGCTTGCCCGGTCGCGTTGAGCCTCTGGTTCGAGATCCGCATGACATCCCGGACCTTCTGTCATACCAATTGATCAGCGGAATGATTTCCGCCACCGAATAAGGAGTAACACCGATGCCAAGCGTCGATCTGAATGCCGATATGGGCGAAAGCTTTGGCCCCTGGAACATGGGCGATGATGCACGCCTTCTGAACATAATCACCTCGGCCAATATCGCCTGCGGCTTTCATGCCGGAGACCCGGATGTGATGGCGAAGACGATGACCCTGGCCGCCGAAAACGGTGTAGGCATTGGCGCGCATCCGGGGTTTCCGGACTTGCAGGGTTTTGGGCGGCGCAACATGAAGGTACCACACGCATCCCTGCGCAATCTGGTCCGCTATCAGCTGGGATCGGCCATCGGTATGGCCAAAGCGGTCGGAACCGAAGTTCGGCATCTAAAGCTACACGGGGCGCTGGCCAATATGTGCTCGGTTGATATCGACATGGCGCGTGCCTGCTATCGGGGCGCGCTGGACGTGGCCCCTGACATCATAATCATGGTGCTGGCCGCCACGAAACAGGAAGAAGCCGTGCGCGATCTGGGCTGCAAATGGGTGGGCGAGATTTTTGCTGACCGCGCCTACAACGATGACGGCACACTGGTAGACCGCTCTCTGCCCGGCGCCGTGATACATGATCCTGAGGTTGCCGGACCGCGCATCGTGAACATGGTGAAAGAGGGCGCGATCATCACCGAATCCGGCAAACGGCTGGAAACTTCGATTGACACGATCTGCCTGCATGGTGATGGCCCGACGGCGGTTCAAATTGCCCGGTCCGTACGCGAAAACCTGATCGATGGCGGCATCGAGGTGACGAAATTCATCCGCTGATCATCCCGGCCTAACCTGCGCCCCCCATGTCCAGACTGTTGCCCGTGCTGGCCTTAGTGCCTAGCATGGATGCCAAGTGCATGTTTCGACAGCCACAAATCTGCGCATGGAGATGAGCCAATGTCATTCGACCTGATGTCCTATGAACCCCGGGGCGACAAGAAGAACTCGGACTTCTTCACTGAATACCTGCCGAAAATCTATGAGCGCCGCACCAGTTCAGGCATCGCAGATCAGGTCGGCGCCATGCGCGCGATAGTAATTCAGGTCGAAACCGACGCGTTGTTTGACACGCTGGTCGAGCTCTATGTAATGACGCCGTATCGACACACGGCCAGCTATCTGGGACAGACGCATAAGTTTTCGGTGCTGCATTCGCATTCCGACTACCCGGCCTTGATCGTGATGGCCCCGCTCAGCCCCGCGTTCGAGGATTTCATCCCCCGGATTAACCGAATGTACCCGTTGGCACGCGGCACTCCGCAAACGCGCTATGTGGGCGAGATTTACGGGGTCTCTGATCTGAAGGCGCTGACCGGCACGCTTGAGGATCAGAATATTCGGTTCGAATATTCTGGGGACACCGAGAACCCATTCTACACAATGGACGGGTTCCGCTTCACCACCCCTTCGGATTTCACCTGCAATCGCGTGGGATACTCGACGCTGGACTTCAATGACACCGACAGTCTGGGGTTGGGCGACAGGGTGCTGCTGAGCGACGCCGAACAGGCGCGACTGGATCAGGCCGCAGCATTTGGCGCAGACAGCAAGATCGCGCCGCTGATGCTGGGGATCGACCATCTTGCCACGCGGGTGCTGGCGGGGGAACGCGAGGATGCGATCCTCGAATTTCTGACCATGGTCCCTTATTACTTCTGGGGGGCCTACAACATCTTCGACATGAACTCGTCGACCAACGTAAACCGCAACGCCAACGTTGATGACGACAAGAAATCCCCCGCCAAAGTGTTTACGGCCAACAACACGCCCTCCTTCGTGAATTCCTTTGCCAAACTGCCGATGCCCACCGAGGATTTCGTGCGCAATTTCGGGCGTCGGCTGCATCATATGGCGGTTGAGATTCAGGATGGCGATCACGGCGCAGGCGAAAAGAACGTCGATTTCGTAGTGAATACGCTCAAAGACAAAGGCGTGCCCTTCCTGGCGCATGTTGTGGGCGAGTGCAAAGACGACCCGAACCTGAAACAGATCTTCTCAAAACACTCGAAACACACCCTTCTGATAACTGAGTATATCGAACGCTGTCACCACTATGACGGCTTTTTCACCAAGGACAATGTTGCCGCCCTGACCGCTGCTGCCGGGCAAGACGAACAGTATCAGCACGGTCACGTCTTTGATTAAAAAAGGCTGCGAGTGTCCTCGCAGCCCAAATCCAGCCAGGAGAGAATATGTCGGGTCTTATGATGGCCCGATCATGAAACACGTGACATTGCGGGCCTGCAACCTGCGACAGGCCAGATCGGCCTGTTCGCGGGTCATACCTTGAAAAGTCGCATCAAAGCCACGCGAATTCTTGTTCACCTTGCGCAGCGTGCCGTCCAGCGTTGTCATTTCGGACAGCGCGGTTTTCAGCAGAACCTTCTCGGCTTCATATCGCGTGGTGTAGCGGCCCACATTGACACCCCACAGATGCCCGCCCGAGGTTGACAGACGGGTGACGATTTCGGGTTCCGGCTCGGGCTGCGTCGCCGGACCTGTCGATGCCAGCACCAGATCGTCGGGCCGCGCGGCGGGCCGCGTGTTCTCGTCGGTTGCGGTCTGGATATTTGCTGACGCGATGGCTGCAGCGATTCCGTCTTGCAGCCGGGCGCGGTTCTTTTCGGCCGACGCGGCCACTGTACCCGCCACCTGAACCGCGCCGCCGACCCCGGGGCGCAGAACAGGACGCAGGCTGGTGGTTGGAGCGCCGACCAATCGCGCGACCTGTGCGTTCAGGCCCGCATTTCCTGCGTAAGCCGGACGGGCGGGTTTGCGGATCGGGGCGCGTGAAGGTGCGCGACGAAAGCCCATATCCAGCAACTCGGCCACTTTGGCATTGCGCGACGCGCCAGATTTGCCCCCGAAAACCGTGGCAATGATACGTTCGTCCTTGCGCTTGGCCGACGCCACAAGGTTGAAACCAGCGGCACGGGTATAACCGGTCTTGATCCCGTCCGCCCCTTTATAAGCGGCCAGCAGTCGCCGGTTGGTATTCGGAACGGTCTTGATCCCGGCATGCGTCGATTGGCGCGAGAACAGGTTGTAGTATTGCGGGTAGTCATACAGCAGGTGCCGCCCCAGCGTGGTCATATCCCGCGCTGTCGACAGATGCCCCGACTCTGTCAGGCCATGGGCGTTTTTGAACGTGGTTCGGCTCATCCCCATGGCTTTGGCGGTGCGGGTCATGCGGCGGGCAAACGCGGCCTCGGACCCGCTGATCGCGATCCCGATAGCCGTTGCGGCATCATTGGCTGATTTCACCGCGGCGGCGCGGATCAAATAGCGGAACGCAATGCGTTGCCCGGTGCGCAGACCCAGCTTGGACGGCGGCTCGGAACTTGCTTTCTTGGTGATGCGGACCTGCGTATCAAGTTCGATTTCGCCGTTTCGAACAGCCTCGAACGCGATGTAAAGTGTCATCATCTTGGTCAGCGATGCAGGATGTAGTCGGCTGTCGGCATTGCGCGAATGCAGCACCTCTCCGGTGCGTGCATCAATCACCATGGCCGCATATGGCGCAGCCAAGGTTGGAAGTGGCGCAAAAACCAGCAGCCACACAAATGGTATAAGAATAAAGCCCAATCGGGCCGGAACTGTCCGCCGAATCCGCACGATCATTGCCTCTGTCTGCCTCGCGCCGCCGGGTTTTCCCGGTCAGCAATTTATCTTTATGATGCCTTTCAGGCTAACACAGCAGTGGTCTTAAAGAAACTGAAAGCTGCGTTTTTGGGGATCACGATTTTCGAACATCCAATCCTAGATGTTGTGGCAACCGCCC
Source organism: Ruegeria sp. AL1 (assembly GCF_056540905.1). Taxonomy (NCBI): domain Bacteria; kingdom Pseudomonadati; phylum Pseudomonadota; class Alphaproteobacteria; order Rhodobacterales; family Roseobacteraceae; genus Ruegeria; species Ruegeria sp. AL1. Next base: position 205,769 of record NZ_JBQFXP010000011.1, on the reverse strand, counting down.
CACCGCCTACCACATCAACGAAGATGGCAGAAAACAGGCGCGTGCGGATTGGGTTTTTTAGAAACTGCGGCGGATTGGCAACATCTCAGGAAAAGCGATCAACAAGCTCTGAAAGCTCTGACAAATCCCGCAGTTCAACGAATCGAGGGTTGGTTTCGGGTTTGTCGGCCTGCTCCACCTCCCAGACCAGACCATGGGGCACGTATACACCCCAACACCCGGCTTGAATCGGCGCCACCACATCCGAGCGCATCGAATTTCCGATCATCATTGACGCCTCAGGCCCGTCGCCATGTTGCGAGAAGATAGACTGATACGTGTGCGCCGATTTCTCGGACACGATCTCGACCTCGTCAAACAGTTCGCCCAGACCCGATTGCGCAAGCTTGCGTTCCTGATCGATCAGGTCGCCTTTGGTGATCAAGATCACGCGATGCGTGCGCGAGGCTGCCTCGACCGCCTCGCGCGCATGGGGCAAAAGTTCTATCGGATAAGCCAGCATCTCCTGACCGGCTTCGATCAATTGCCGGATGACACGGGCGGGCACCCGATCATTTGTCACCTCGATCGCGGTTTCGATCATCGACAGGGTAAAACCTTTGACACCATAGCCATAGTGACGAATGTTACGCTTTTCCGCGGCCAGCAACCGGCCCATCAAGTGATCCCGATCTGCGTGGTCGGCCAGCAAATCAGCGAAATAGTTCTGAGTCAGCTGGAAAAAGCGTTCGTTGTGCCATAGAGTGTCATCCGCGTCGAAACCGATTGTCGTCAGTTTTTGACCCATTTCGAATTCGTCCACTTTCTCTTTTCTCTGACGGTTTCGACGTTATATAAGCGCTCAGACAAACCGAAGCCCCAATTGAACGAATGCACGCGATGCTGGAAACCCCTTGGATGATGTCTGACAATTCGGATGACGATAGTGACTCGTCCGTTCTGGTGCAGACGCGCCCGAAAACCAAACGTCCGCCGCTGTATAAGGTTTTACTGCTGAATGACGACTATACTCCGATGGAGTTCGTCGTGCATGTGCTTGAGAGGTTTTTCGGCATGACCCACGCGCAGGCGTTCGAGATCATGCTGACCGTGCATAAGAAAGGCGTGGCCGTTGTTGGGGTCTTCAGCCACGAGATCGCGGAAACCAAGGTGGGTCAGGTCATGGATTTTGCCCGCCGTCACCAGCACCCGCTGCAATGCACCATGGAACGCGAAGAGTAAGACTTCGCCGTCCAGCCGGAAACACTCATGTCCCTTCGCCTTGACCTTGCGCTGCACAACGGCCTGACCCTTGCGCCCCTGACCTCGGTCATCGGGCCGACGCCGGATCACGATCTGTCCCCGCTGGCGGACGGATCGCAAGTGGTGCAACCATTCAAACCGTTCCACGATCACTTTCAGAAGCTGGGGTTTGAGGCCGTTCCCGATGCCGATGGTCCATGTCAGGATGCGGTCGTCTTTCTGCCCCGCGCCAAGGCGCTGGCGCGGGCATCGATCCATCAGGCGTGCACGCGCGCGGCTGGCGTGATCGTTGTTGACGGGGCCAAAACCGATGGTGTGGACAGCGTGCTGAAAGACATTCGCAATCGCGTCGCCGTCCAGGGACCGATTTCCAAGGCGCATGGCAAGATCTTCTGGTTTCAGTCCGACCCCCAAGCGTTCCTGGACTGGGCCACCCCGAGCGACGGGATGGTGGATGGGTTCCATACTGCGCCGGGCGTGTTCTCGGCGGATGGGATCGACCCCGCCTCGGCCATGTTGCACGCCGCGTTGCCGCCGAAACTCAGCGCGCGTGTTGCTGATCTGGGCGCCGGTTGGGGATACCTTTCCTCAAATGTGTTGCGCGATTCCGGTATCCAAACGCTGCATCTGGTCGAGGCCGATCATACCGCTCTGGCCTGTGCGCGCCGCAATGTTCAGGATTCCCGCGCCCAATTCCATTGGGCCGACGCGGTGACCTGGTCCGCAAGTGATCCACTGGACACCGTCATCATGAACCCACCCTTTCATACCTCTCGCAGCGCCGATCCGGCGTTGGGGCAAGGGTTCATCGCGGCCGCTGCGCGCAACCTTGGCCGGTCCGGCAGCTTGTGGATGGTTGCCAATCGCCACCTGCCCTACGAGGCAACACTGACCGAGCGCTTTTCGCAGCTGCGCGAAATCACCGGAGATAACAGGTTCAAGGTTTTTCATGCCTCTCGCCCTCGGCGCTAAGGCCGGTTAACGTGCACGGCAACTCAGGAGGATTCGCATGTCCTTTTCCATAGCGGGCAAGACCGCGATCGTTACAGGCGGCGCCAGCGGCATCGGATTGGCCATAGGGCGCCATTTCGCGGATGCAGGGGCCAATGTCGTATTTGCCGATATGGATGAAAAACGCCTGATCAATGAACTTGGCGAGCAGGCCGATGACAGCAACATCCGATATTTCGCCGGTGACCTGCGCGAAAAGCTGACGATTGCCAACCTGATTTCTGCCACGATCGATGCTTTTGATCAGGTCGACATTCTCATCAACGGCGCGCGACAGGTTATTCAATCCGACCCGCTGGATTCGGACGACGATTCCGTGCGCACGCTGCTCAATCAAAACCTGATGCCTGCCTTGCGGCTAAGTCAGGTCGTCGCCAAACGCATGATCAAACAGGCCGGCGACAACGATGACGGCCCGGCAGGGTCGATTATCAACCTTTCCTCCATCGCCGCACGCCGCACACACCCGGACCTGATGGCCTATTCGGTCTCAACCGCTGCTCTGGACCAGATGACGCGCTCGCTTGCCGTGGCGCTGGCACCAAACCGGATACGCGTAAATTCCATCGCCCTGGGATCGGTGATGAGCGCATCGTTACAATCGACCCTCAAGGAAAACCGCGACTTTCGGGACGATATCGAAAAACACACACCGCTCGCCCGGATTGCCGCACCCACCGAACTGGTCGAAACGGCCCAGTTTCTGGCCTCGGACGCGGCTGGCTTCATGACCGGACAGATCCTGACCATTGATGGCGGACGTACCCTGCTTGATCCCGTTGCAGCACCAGCCCACTGAGCCCGATGTTTGAAGCCGAAAAAACCACCGCCTCCGACTGGTTCCGCCAACTGCGCGACGGTATTATCGCCGCATTCGAAGCGCTGGAAGACAGTCATGATACTGGTCCCTTTTCCGACGCGGAACCGGGGCGGTTTCAGGTTAAGGAAACCAAGCGTCACTCGGATGATGGGTCAGATGCAGGCGGCGGACTGATGTCCGTGATGCGTGGCGGTCGGGTGTTTGAAAAGGTCGGCGTCAATGTCTCGACCGTATACGGAACACTGGGCGAAAGGGCTCAGGGTGCGATGGCCGTCCGCAAAGGCATTCCCGGCATGACCAAGGACCCCCGGTTCTGGGCCTCGGGCATCAGCCTGGTGGCTCATATGCAGAACCCGCTTGTGCCCGCCGTCCACATGAACACGCGCATGTTCTGGACACCTCATGCATGGTGGTTCGGGGGCGGGTCCGACCTGAACCCCTGCATCGAGTATGACGAGGACACCGCCCATTTCCATGCCACTCAAAAGGCGCATCTGGACCCGCACGGACCGGGTCACTATCCGCGCCTGAAAGACTGGGCCGACGAGTATTTCTATATCCCCCATCGCAAACGCGCGCGTGGGGTTGGCGGCATTTTCATGGATGACTACTGCACCGGCAACTGGCAGGCCGATTTCGCCCTGACACAGGATATTGGCCGGGCGTTCCTCCCCGCTTTTTTGCCGTTGGTCGAAAAGCGGCGGGTTCAGAGTTTTTCAGATGCCGACAAAGATACTCAGCTGATCCATCGTGGACTATATGCCGAATACAACCTGGTCTATGACCGCGGCACCAAGTTCGGGCTGGAAACAGGTCATGATCCGGACGCTGTACTGATGAGCTTGCCGCCGCTGGCAAAATGGACCTGACAAAGCGTTGCTCGATACCTTGACCGGAGATTCATCGCGTTCAGAATCGGCCGTAACCCAGAGGGCCACGCCACCTCTCAGAAACCGAAATCCAGGAAATTATCGTAGCAATAGCCCTGCGCGGCGGCTGCCGTCATGTTTTCGCCAACACGTTTAACGGTGACCGAATACCCCGGCGTCGTATCAACCCCGGGCGGCGGTGTCAGTGCGAATTTCACAGTGCGAATCTGACGCTCATATGCCTCGGTTATGTAGATCCGCTGCGTGGCTTTGGTTCTGAGCGTCCGGATCGCAAAATCCCCAATACCGCACCAATAGGCCACGGCTGCTGAAGTGCCACTTGCCGATACCTCGTAGATCCCGTCGGGCAACGGTGTCACGGTCGTGCGAAAGGCCGGCGCATTACCCACACGGAAGCCCTGCGCCTGCGCAATACCCGATACCAATACGGTGCAACCCAGAAGTGCTGCTGTAAGAAGACGCATTGTCACGCATCCTTGTTGGAGTTCAATCCCGTCCGATACTTCCCTCACAAGACAGGCAGTCCCTTTGATTTTCAAGGTTTTTCCAATAGATTTATGACCAACCAACCGCAACCGCCCCGGAAAAACCACTTTCTTTGAATGTGATCGACGCTATGATTCCCACATCAGAGGTATCGTGTGCAAACAGCGTTTCCAAAGGATTGGTTCGATCTGACCCCGGAACAATACGCGGATTTCGGTGCGTTGTTCTATCTGGCCGCGCTGACGCAAACCCACCGGTCCCGCAGTATGGCTCAGGTTTTGTATGCGTTCGAAACTCCCTTGCGGTTGGGTCAGTACCATATCTTCCGCCAAAATGGATTTCCCCGTGGTTTCGTAACCTTTGCCGGCCTCAGTCCGGATGCAGAGTACCGCTATGCGATCAAGGATGAGCCGCTGACAGATCAGGACTTCGCCAGCGGTTCGTCCTTTTGGATCATCGACCTGGTCGCGCCTTTTGGTCAGACAAGACAGATGGTGGACATCCTGAAACGCGAGATACCACATCCCCGGGTCCGCACGAACCGCCTTGCCAACGATATGGCCACAAGGCGCATTGTCGAGTGGTATCGGGACGCGGACAACCGGATTCAGATCAAGCTGTACAAGGATCGGGAATTCGCACGGCAGCTAAATCAGGAAAGGTCGTAGGCAATGGCGTCGACCATAACGATTTCCGGCGAAATCACCGGCAATGTCACCGGCGAGCCGCCAAATGTGGCAACGGGCGATCTGGACGTGACAGCGACATCTCCGGCGGGTACGTTTGTCGGAGCAAGCTGGGCAATTTCCGCTGATCCGGGCCTGGGTGTGGCCTCTATCGATCCGAATACTGGTGTCTGGACATACACGGTCGACCCAACAATTTTTGACAGTCTGGATGATGGCGAAATCGTCTCGGACACGTTCGAAGTAACGGTGACAGCCACATTCCAGAATGCAATCTTCACCTTCACGGACACCGAAACGCAGATCATCGACATCACAATTGAAGGGGTCTGTTTCACCGCAGGCACTTTGATCGAAGCCGAGCACGGCCCAACCCTGATCGAAACGCTGGATCAAGGGGATCTGGTCCACACATTCGACAACGGCCTGCAGCCTATCCGCTGGATTGAAAGCAGCCGCATGAGCGTCAGCGATCTGCAAACCAACCCCGCCTTGCGCCCGGTGCGGATAACTGCGGGAAGTCTGGGGGCCGGAACCCCTTCTCGCGATCTGGTTGTCTCGCAACAGCATCGCATTTTGATCAACGGGCCAAAAGTCGAGCTTTTGTTCGGCGTACCCGAAGCGCTGGTCGCCGCGAAACATCTGTGTTCCTGGCCCGGGGTGGCGGTTGACGCTGTGGATGGGCCGGTTGAGTATTATCATATCCTGCTGACCCGCCATGAAATCCTGACGACCGAGGATGCGCGGGCCGAAAGCCTGTTTCTGGGTGAAGAGACACTTCACACTCTGTCTTCCGAAGCTCTGCAGGAACTGGTCGAGATTTTCCCGGATCGGGTGGTGGATGAAAACAGTGGGTTTGGGGCGGCGGCCCGGCGTATCCTGCGCCAGCACGAAGCACGCGCGCTGATTTAAGATCGTGCCACGCGCCCACCGACGTCCTGAGGTGCCAGAGCCACGGTTTTAATAACTGCATGGCACGGGCTGCCGAGTTGCAGCCCCAGCGCAGCCACAGATCGTCTTGTGACCCGCGCCAGCACCACGCCCGCTGGTGTTCTGACCGACACAATCGCACCCGGACCATCCCCTGCGCGGATCGCATCGACATGGCCGGACAAGACGTTCAGCGCCGAAAGCCCCTCGGGCGGTTTGCTGGACAGGATGACCTCTTGCGCAGGAATGCGAATGCGCAGCTCTTCTCCGATGCGATGGGGGATACGGGGCAGGAACAGGCGCTCGCCTCCCGCGTCCAGTTCGGACAGACCATCATCGTGGTGCCCTGCGACCCGAACCTGCAACACCGCGCCCACGGCCCGGACACCTGCCGGAGCAACGGACGGGTCCGCCAGAACGTCGGAAGCAGGGCCGTGACGCACCACTTTGCCGTCCTGCAAGGCCACAACCGACGTGGCCAGCCGGGCAACTTCGGCTGCGGAATGGGTGACGTATAGGATCGGGACAGAGACCTCATCCCGCAGCCGCTCAAAGTATGGCAGAATTTCAGATTTGCGGGCATCGTCCAAGGCCGCCAGAGGTTCATCGGCAAGGATCAGGCGCGGGCTGGCCAGCAGGGCGCGACCAATGGCAACCCTTTGTTTCTCGCCCCCTGACAGCATCGCCGGACGTCGGTCCAACAGATGCCCGATGCCCAACATCTCGACCACGTGGTCCGGGTTTTCCCGTTCCGCACTGCGCGGCGCAAACCACCGCCCATAGGCAAGATTCTGTTTCACGGTCAAATGCGGGAACAGGCGGCCTTCCTGAAAAATATATCCCAGACGTCGGCGATGCGGCGGCAACCACGTTCTGGCCCCTGTATCAAACAGCACCCAATCATCGACAACCACGCGGCCAGCGTCGGGGCGCAGCAATCCCGCCACCGCGTTTACGATGGTTGTTTTACCCGATCCCGATCGCCCGAATAGCACGGTAACGCCTGACGGCGCATCAAAGTCCAGATTAAGCACGATGTCCGGCAATCTGTGCTGGATTTTGACCGACAGGCTCATGATCCGGCCACCCGCCGAGCGACCCTGCGGCCCACATATTCCGAAAGCAGCAGCGCCCCCATGGCAATCGCGATGGAGATGATGACCAGCCGTGTCGCCGCAGTTTCACCGCCTGGCACCTGAAGAAAGGCATAAACGGCAGAAGGCAGAGTCTGTGTTTGACCGGGTATGTTCGAGACAAAGGTGATCGTGGCCCCGAACTCTCCCATCGCTTTGGCAAAGGCCAGTATGGCCCCCGCGATGACACCCGGCAGGATCATGGGCAAGGTAACCGTGACAAACACAAAGAACCGGGACGCTCCGAGTGTGGCTCCGGCCTGCTCCAGCTTGGGATCAACCGCTTCGATCGACAGCCGGATTGCGCGGACCATCAGCGGAAAGGCCATGATCCCCGCGGCCAGTGCTGCGCCGGTCCAGCGGAAGGCAAACACAATGCCCAGCTGGGCCAACGGTCCGCCCAAAGGCCCCTGCAGGCCAAAGGTCAACAGCAAAAGATACCCGGTTACCACCGGAGGCAGGATCAGCGGTAAATGCACCAACCCGTTCAGCACCTGCCGCCCGGGAAAACGCCAGCGCGCCAGTGCGTAGGCGATGAAAATACCAAACGGCAAGGTCACCAGCGTGGCCCAGAAAGACACGCGCAAAGACAGCCTCAGCGCCTCAAGTTCCGCGGGTCCCAACCACCCCATCCAATCACCCCTCCGGCAGGGAAAATCCCTGCCTCAGAAACACCGCCCGTGCCGGATCGGATTGCAGATAGGTCAGGAAGGCCCCTGCCCCTTTTGCCGGTTCTGTCATCAAAGCAGCGGGATAAACAATCGGAGGATGCAAGGAGGTTGGAATATCGGCAACCACACTCACCTTGTCTTCGGCAATGGCGTCGGATTGGTAAACAATGCCCAAAGGAGTCGCCCCCGCCGCCACCAAGGCGAGTGCTGCCCGCACATTGTCCGCCTGCGCGATGCGATCCTGGATATCCTTCCACGCCCCAAGTTCCTGCAAGGCGGCCTTTCCATATATCCCCGCCGGGACCGCATCGACCAACGCCATCGCAAGATGTCCACCATCCAGAACAACGCGCAGATCGACGGCTTCGGTGAGTTCAAGGGGCGCTGCATTCGGAGCGCCGATCAGAACCAGCTCATTCCCCAGCAAGTCCAGGCGCGACGCGGTGTCAATTTGTCCGCCCTGTTCCAGAACATCCATCCACGCGACATTGGCCGAAATGAACAGGTCCGCGGGCGCACCTAACTGAATTTGTCGGGCCAGTACCGAAGACGCCGCGTAAGACACGACAATTTCCTGACCCGTCTCTTGCGTGTATGTTCGCGAAATCTCGTCCAGCGCGGTTTTGAGACTGGCGGCAGCAAATACCAGTACCTCATCCGCCACAGCCCGTACCGGCATCAGCAGCACAGCGCAGAAGGCAATTCCCGCAAACAGGCGACGCCAGGCGCTGATCATCTTGTGCCTCCGGTTCAAAGGGTTGCGGTTCCTTCGGGCATATCCGAGGCCGCAAGCGACAAGCAAGGCCCATTGCTGACGCATCTCTTGCGATTGCGCGGCCCGGGTCCGGCAATTTAGGTCGCAAACGGGATTGATCCCGCTATGTGAAAGGGCTGATTGTAAGGCGACATCTGACAGGACATGCCCATGCTGCACCAAATCCCCGGCCTGATCGAAACAATCCGCGCGAAGTTTTCGCATGTCGATAGTTGCCCGTTTCAAGGTCCGCGCGTGTTCTTTGAAAATGCCGGTGGCGCTCTGACGTTGAACTCGGTGGTCGAAACCTCGGCAAAGTTTGCAGCGATCCCGGACAATCAGGGCAGGGACAATATTGCCAGCCACGCGCTGGTGGACATTATCCAACAGGCCAAATTCGACTTGGCGGTCTTCATGAACGCCTCGCGCGGACAGTTCTTTGTCGGCGAAAGCGGGACCGAGTTGCTGTTTCGCATGATACGAACGGCCTGCGTAAACGCGCCCAAGGGGGGCAAAGTGATCGGCAGCTCCATTGAACACCCTGCCAGCCGTAGCGCGGCGCAACGATGGGCCGGGATTGCCGGGCTGGACTATGTCAATGTCCCGCATGACGATGACACGGGCCTTGTCACGGCCGAGGATTACCGTATGCATCTGACCCCCGACGTGGCCGTAGCGACGATTCTGCACGCATCCCCGGTCACAGGCATGGGTATGGACGTCGCCGCAATTGCCCGGGCGATCCGCGCGGTCGCACCCGATTGCTTCATCATCGTTGACGGGATTCAACACGCGGCCCACGGGCAGATGGACCTGGACAGCTACGATGTGGATGGATATGCGATCTCTCCCTACAAGGTATTTTCCCGCCACGGGTACGGTATCGCCTGGATATCCGACCGCCTGACCGCCCTGCCACATGATCAGCTGATCGACGCCCCCGCTGAAGGGTGGGAGTTCGGAACCCGCGATACCGGAGCCTATGCGACAATGTCCGATGTGGTGAGCTATTTCGACTGGCTCGGCGCCCAGGTCTCGGACGCGGATGATCGTCGCAGCCGCATTCATGCCGCAGGACAGGCCGTTCATGCCTATGAAACCCACCTGACGAACACGATGATCAACGGAATCGGCAACCTGCCCGGACTGCGCGATATGGATCACATCACGATTCTGGCAGGTTCAGACAATCCTGCCCGCGAGGGCCTGGTCTCGATCACCGTCCGCGATGTCCCGTCACCCGAAGTTGTCACGCGCCTGAACGACCAGGGTATTCGCACACACACACGCAAAGCCGACCATTACAGCGGAAATGTCCTGACACCGCTGGGGTTGACCGATTGCATTCGCATATCGCTGTGCCATTACAATACGGAACAGGAAATTGCACAACTGCTGACCGCCCTGAACGAAATGCGCGCCTGAGCATTTTTCGTCGCCTATGATGCGATAAATTACTCATCACCCTCTTGCACCCGCCCGCGGGCTTGGCTAAATGAGCCATCACGGGTGATTAGCTCAGTTGGTAGAGCGCTTCGTTTACACCGAAGATGTCGGGAGTTCGAGTCTCTCATCACCCACCATCCTTTCCCCACAATGTATCAAGGCCTTACGCGACTAGCACCTTTTGCTGTGCTGCGCATCAAACTGTGTCCGCTGCGCCTCCGCTGCACTTAGACAGAAAAGATGTCTCCAACACAGGAGATATGGGCCATGGCAACAATCGTAAAACGGCCTAGCGGAAAGTGGCAGGCGACGGTTCGTAAGGACGGGCAATCCCGATCCAAGTCCTTTCTAAAGCGTGCTGATGCGGCGAAGTGGGCGCGAGAGACGGAGTTGAGCGCGGACAGAGGATTGCTTACCCCTGCCCTCAGTGTGAGCGCATCCGAGGTGACACTTGGTGAGGTACTGCGAAAATACCGAGATATCGTCACTAGCGAGAAACGGTGTGCGGACAATGAAAGCTATGCAATAAATGGGTTCCTGCGGAAGTACTCCAAGCTAGCCAACAGGAAGATCAACAAGCTGCGATCCGCAGACTTTGTCCAATATCGGGACCAGCGCATTAAAACCATGAAGGCGGCGACTGTGGTAAGGGAACTGGGTTGGTTGCAGCACGCCCTTGATGTCGCCTGTGAGGATTGGGGGCAGAACCTGCCACAGGGGAACCCAGTCAAGTCTGTCCGGCGGCCCAAGATCGACAACCGCCGAGAGAGACGATTGCAGCAGGGAGAATGGCAGGCTTTGCTGGAAGCCGTGAACCAAGCCCGGTCTCCATTGATGAAGCCGTTGCTGACGCTGGCTTTGGCGACCGGGATGCGCCGAGGGGAATTATTGTCAATGCAATGGAAGCATGTAGACCTTGAGCGTCGAACAGTGTTCTTGCCCCAAACAAAAAATGGTCGCGCCCGTACTGTTCCACTCAGCCCAATTGCCGTTGCCGTATTGGCGGACCTGCCACGCGTAGAGGACCGTTGTTTCCCCCTGTCTGGTAACTCTGTGCGATTGTCCTTTGAACGCCTCAGGCAACGGGCAGGCGTGGTTGACCTTACATTTCATGACATTCGGCACGAGGCCGTGTCCCGCTTTGTGGAAAGTGGGTTGTCGCTGGCACAGGTCCAAATGATCAGCGGGCATCGGGATTTGCGGATGTTAATGCGTTACACCCATCTGCAGACCGATGACATCGTGGCAAAGCTGGCAGCTGTTGAACTTGCTTAAATCGACTTGATACAGTGCAGGGTGGTCATGCTCTCCCCATTGCGTCATCAAGGATCACCCTCACCCTATCCAATGAAAACAAGTGTGCTTTGTGCGTATTCGCTTGCCCGGTTGCTAACCGCTATCTCCTCAAGCACTGGGCAATGACGTTAGTCCTTCCTCTTATGAACACAAAGCCGCTAACCCTCCCTCTAGAGAACTAACAGGCGTCACACCGCACTCAATCGGGTAAAACCCCTCCCTCAGTTGAGCAAAACCCCTCCGTCAATTGAGCATACAGGTTTCGTTTGGTCAGTGTTGATCGGGTCGCTTAGACGATTTGGCCTTCCTTCACTCCAATGCGAGTGGAGTAAGTGGCAAGTAAGCATAAGCAAATAAACAAAAAATACCCCTGACCTGTAAGCAAAGGTACTGAATAGCGGGCTATTGATCCCTCTAGTTTTGCCATTGCGTGTTCACCGGGATTTTCTCCCATCCGCCCCAACGGGGCAATTCCATCTGCTCGGCATCAGTCTGAGCTTTCTCCAAGAAATGGGTCCAATGGACCAAACACAGGAGACTTTCATGTCCCACATTCGTGTTGTCGACTTGCCATGTGGCTATGGCAAATCCACAGAAATCAACCGCAGCTTCAAAAAGTCGGAGAAGTATATCGCCGTTGTCCCTTACCTAAGTGAGGTGGAACGGTTCATCAAAGGTGCCCGAGCAAGTTCCGATTTCATTCTGACACAGCCTATTTGCAACGGTGGCAACAAACGCGATCACTGCGAAAAGTTGATCCGGGCGGGTAAGTCAATCGCTTGTACTCATCAACTATTCTACCGGCTTGGAACTCTGGCAACCCAAGACACCGGGGTTGCGAGATGTACTGAGTTCGACAGCCACGGCAAACCGACCATCGAAGTCGATCACTTGCTGAGTGGATACAATCTCATCATCGACGAGGTCGTAAACCCCTTCGAGGTGGACCAGACAATCCGAAAGATTGACTTTGATGCAGTTTACCTCGGTCTTGGCATGGCAGAAGAGGAGCCTGACGGACGTATTGTTCCAACAGAAAAGTGGGATGAGCTATACCGCATAGGGGACAAGACACTTAGCCGATCACTATATGAAAAGGCCAAGTCGGGTGCACTGTATCGCATAAGCGAGAAGCTGTTCGTGCTCGCCATTCCCAAAGAACTCTTGCTCAAGCCCAAATCCGTGACGATTTACACGTACCTTTCGGAAGGATCGGTGCTGCTGCAGTACCTGCAAAAACTGCGGAAAGACCACCCCGAATGCTTCACACTGGAGGTGGTGCGTCTGGATGCAGTAGATGAGGCAGCATGGCGAGAAGATGTTGCTAACGCGCTTACGGTTCTACCCATGCCAGAGATAGCGAACCAAAAGTGGACACATTGCGCACAGCTAAAGTCGATCAAAACGCATCGGGAGTGCTCTTCGATTGGTCAGAAGCTACGCAAGTTCAAAGACAGAGAACTGTATGGAGTAAACCTCAAAACCGTTATGCTGACGTGTGCACGTGACCTGTGGCATGGGGCAGTAACAGGCCAAAAGCCAAAGGCAGGCAGGCTATCAAAGCATACACGGCTGTTCGGTCGCGCAATGAAGGAAGACGTGTACAACAAGGACACGGAGACCTTTGACGAGGAGTGGACCACAAACGGTGTCAGCTTTGTGCCCAACACTACACGCGGGACCAATGACCATATCGGGTGTACAACAGCGGTGTACCTATATGATCAACACCCCAACCCACAACTGTTGACCTTCCTACGCATGAAACGCGACAGCAAGCAGGCTCATAGGTTCTCGGATGCCTATGCGTTGACCGAACTGGTGCAGTGGCTGTTTCGGTCCGCAATACGTGTCGGTGGCTTAAACGGTACAGGACACACCCACACGCCAAGGCGTCGGGTAACCCTCTACATGCCATCCCAGAGAATGCGGAACCTACTGCTGAACTGGCTGCTTTCGGGTCAGGTCAATAGTGGACCCGTCTATGCGAAAGGCCAGAGACAGGTTGAGTTGCTTGCCCGGTTGGAGGGTCGTCAGGTGGCGGCAGCAGCGTAGTGCCGTTTGACATAGCAGGGGAACAGACGTTCCTAACTCGTGAAGAGGCCGCCCTGCGCGGCCTTTCTCGTTTCTGGACGGGTCGTCCATGCAAGTATGGACACATTGCCGAGCGGTACGTCAGCAATCGCCAATGCGTGCAGTGCAACGCTGAGAGAACGGCTGAGCGGGATCGGAGGTGCCGAGCAATCGATCCATCTTACCGTATGTTCAGGTCAGTACAAAACCGGTCAGGTCAGGTCTTGAGGGGCGACGCTAGCCCATCTCGGGCAGTCGGTTGTTCTCATGCCGCTCTAAAGCGGCATATAGAGGCCCGGTTCACGGACGGCATGACATGGGAGCGATATGGACAGTGGGAGGTGGACCACATTACCCCACTCTCGGCGGCACGTTGCTTGGAGCACCTCATCGAACTTTGCCACTACAGCAACCTGCAACCTCTTTGGAAACGAGACAACCTAGCAAAGGGCGGGGCGTAAGCCTCGTCCGCACAGGTTGGCATCTATCTTCTTTTGGGAAAGGTTGGCACAGCAACAGGACCAAGCTAGGAATACACCAAACACCGATATCAAGTTGTAACCAATTACCACACCTACGCCCAAATTCGAGGCCAGAGGCTTCAGCGTGATCCTTGAGGTAGCTCTTCTAAGTAGACCCGTATTGACACGTTTCGCGCACCGCGCGGCAGAGGATTTGAAGGTTTAACTGACCGCATATTCAGAGTTTTGACAGCTTATATGGCCGTTTTCAAAAAACGACCACATTTTCTCAGCCAAAGGGACCAAACTCAGAAGAATTGGTTGGTATGAAATAATCCCCTTTGATTATGGTAGGGTTCCGTTTTGAGCGTTCTACCACTCAAATCATTGTGGGAATTGAACATTTTTTTCTAGAACCGCGAACCAATCAACTACGAAAGGAGCTGTGTAGTCCCTGCACGCACCGTTTTGTGGCCGACATGCCCAGATCTTTGCACCGGATGCTGTTACGTCTCGCACGTGGAAAGTATGGGCATCATCGGTGCTCCCGTTACGGCGCATAGCGAAGACTCTCGGTGGTGAGTCAAAAGCGGGTTTGAATGGTATGGTGACGCTTACTGCTTTATCGCTACTCTTGGGTATAGTTACTGACCCGTATCTGTATTGCGAATTAAGATCGTTGAAAGCCCTTCGGCTCGCATTCAATAATTCTTCTCTCTGGGTATCTAACCTTAGTTCTGTTTCTGTTTTCAACGCCGAAATTTGGCCTTCTAGCTGTGCAATCCTATCCGACATCGGCGCCGCCGCAGCCTCAGGCACTACTATTTGGAATGGTTCCACAGCATAGCTTGTTATGACTGTAATTTGAGAGCGCGGGTAATAATCAGCAGGCACACCAAAAAGTTCAATCGGGCGCGACGAACGTTTGCAAATAACTGTTACTGTGCTGGCGTCAAAAGGAATACCTTCATTTTCTCCTGCACCATAGAACTGCTGCACTGGTCTACCGTCGACAGAACACGAGGTGCCGTCGGTTGTGTAGACCCCTTTGATGTATCTTTTGGCACCATCTCTCCCACGCAACGTGAAGAAAGTAAGATCGCCCGGTGCAGCAGGCCGCTTAAACCTAGCCTCCACTCCTAACCTTGCACTTTCCAAACAAAACTGAGCCGTGCGGTTAGCCTCAGCGCTTAGATCAATCAATTGCTTGAAGTAATTTTGATCGACACCATCGAACTTTTCTGCACTTAAACAAAATGCATCATAGGCCTCTTCGACACTGTTGCGCCGGTTGTTGCTTCCACCTCCGGCGTCCAGTATCTCCGGTACGAGGATGTTAGCCTTCGCTTTACTTTCCGTCGAAAGATTTTGATAGGTTCTGGATTCACTGCAGTATTCAGTGTTGAACCACGACATCGATGTAGACGACGATGATTGTACACTTATTGTTCGAAGCGCGTCGGCTGTCATCTGTGAACAAGCCTGTATGATGCTGGCCTCATCAGCAAAGCTCTCTGAAACTGCCGCAGCAAAAGCAAAAAATGTACACGCAATTGACCTAACTCTTCCCGACATCTTCAGCTCCTTATGAAATAAAATGAAAAATTCCCGAACCAGAATGTTCGTCAATCTGCTCTTGAGTCAAGAAATACGCCAATCTGACAAATGCGTAGCGGAGCGTTTACCCCTCACAAGCTGTTTTCTTGTGCTTGATCAAAAACACACGCTCCAGAAAATGCACTTTCTGTTAATATCTATTGCATCAAAATACTGTTTTGGGACAAGGCATCTCGTCAGCGTGTCACGCGCAAGGGGTTAAATTAGGCAAGCCAGATTGGATCGGTCTAAATGTATTTGTTTGAGTGGGCCCCAAGTTTGCTCTTTTTAGAGGCAACCGAACCTGCTTACAGGCCAAACCGCCGCGAACTCGAATAGAATTGCGGAGAGCGATTGGCGAACGCTCAAATTTGTTTCTCACTCTTGGTTCTACGCCCTGATTGTTTAAGTGAACGGCGATCCACTCATCCTATTGCGCACTCACGTGCGTCTCAATATCTGCCGAAGAAATTTGGATACATTGAGTTTTTCAGAACAATCGGCGATTGGTGGTAGAGTGTGGTAAGGGCAACAGGTTAGTTCATATTACTTGAACTAAGCGTTTACTGTTGCGGAGAAATTCGGTCAGAAAAGAATAGTCGGGAGCTCTTCACTTGGTCAACATGTCTGTAAGTTACCAGCTACAAAGGTGTACTTTTTGGCTTCGTTTTCCATACCCATCAACTGCAACTCATTCAGCGCCAGATCGAATGCGCGGCGATAAGGGTGACCGTGCCTTAAAGCGCGATAGAATGCCCTTGTAAAGGCAATCGCAGCGTCATCTCCAATGGCGACAGAACATCCGATCACGGCTTTTACATGGGCGCTTACCTGAGTTGCAATGCTCTCCGAATAGCAGGCGTTTAAGACGAGGCACTGAATGCTGTCGCTGAGCTTGATCAGCCCTTCGACAGCGGCGGCTGATATAGTAGCCATGTCGCCATTCTTATCCTCGAAACAAAGGAGACCTGTATCTCCGTGGCCGCTAAAATGCAGGATGTCGGGACCATTGTTCATAACTTCCATTTGAACTTGGTCGTTCCTGACCGCCCAAGCGTGCGTAACAATAACATCCTGCTTGGGCTTTTCGACGAGCCTGATTTGCTCTTTGAGATCGCGTGCTTCTTGATCAAGCCGCAGCGGATCGCCTGTGTCCTTCGGGGATGCGCACATCATTAGCACGTTTACGGTCGGCATTTTTCTCTCCTCAATTAGTCGGGTCGTCAAAGGATCGAGGTCGCCGCCGAACATATCAAGGGTGCCCTCCCTAAGGTCGTTGGCTTTCAGCTTTCCGAAAAGTGACGTGCCCTCGGCTCCGAGATATAGACGCTTTTTTAGCGTCGAGTCGGCTTCGAACAACTCAAGAGCCTTATCTTCATAGGGACCACAGTTTGAACCATATCGGGCAAAGTGTTCAGCAAGCAATTCACGGACACGAAGGCTTCCTTCAATATCGTACCAGTCCAAAGTCACACCTTCCAAGCCATCGTAGTAAACCGACTGCAAACCCTTAGCCAGTCCCTCCCGAGCCTCGACCGTCGGCAAGTATGAACCTTTTCGAATAACTTCTTGGCGCTCTTTTAGGTCAACGATCTTTTCTGCGCCAAGCTGCAGCATCTTAGCTTGAACATTGGAAGGTTCGCTGTCGAGATTGGCAAAAGGAATCCCCAAATCGTGGATGCTTAGCCCGTGGTTTTCAATCGCAGACCAGACTGAGTATTGCTTGACTACCCTGTTGTCGTGCTGACCCAAAGCCTTCACCAACTCCGCATTGGTATGCTTTGGATGGAACATGTTCTCAAAAGCTCTGTTCAGGCCGACAGTGATAAGTGCAAGCTTGAGGACCTCGTCATCGGCTGCATCAACATCGATCTTGAATCCTGTTAAGTCGAGCTTCGAAGGCGGAACAATCTGTAGTGCAGCTAGTGTCTTGATTTCCGGCTGAACCGTACCAAGAGCATCGCACTCGTCCAGCTGCCCAGCGTAAAGCTTCGCAGCTGCAGCAACTGCGGCTGCAATAATCTCAGGATCACCAACCTGTTGTTGAAGCATCCGTTCAACTGAATGCATCGAGCCTGAGCGAGTTCCCATCTGTGCTATGCAATTTAAGCACCAGCGTGTCACTTTGGCGTCCTGTCGGGCGCTAAGCAATCCATTTATAGTAAGTTCTAAACCATTGCGAATGTCAGGCGCGAAGCGACCCCCGCTTCGGTAGGTCCGAGCGATTTCTTGAAGCGCCACCTTTTTTCTTCGGTCGTCGCCGTTTTCCAACTCGAACCGGATGAATGCCGCTTTTTCAGGGGGAACGTTCTTAATAATCACTCTTCCGCAAACTCACGCGACACAATTCTGCGTAAGGTTGTTTTACTCCAAGGTTCAAAATCGTCAATGTTGTTGGGTTGAACCGAAAAATTCAGCCAACATGGGTCATTCAAAGATAGCTTCCGAGTCGTCGGTTCAAACCAGTCTGGGCATATCCATTCCAGAACAATTAGTAGTACACTTACTCCGTCATCTCCCTCTGTCTCGAAAACAAAAAGGGGCGAAGGTTTTTCAGGGTTTTCCTCCAAAAAGGATTGTGACGACAAGTCTAGATCGAGCAAGAGTACTCGAAATGCATTTTCTGTTGCCCCGTAGTCTTCTTGAGAGAACAGTGACCTGTCACTGATTGTGACCGCACCCGGAAACCCAATAGTCCTCTTGTTTGCAAAGGCCTCACGGTCGTCGCGATATCTACCTATTCGATAGGAGAGTACTTCGTCATTTCGCCTAACGAGTGAGAACGTCCAAACGGCTGCGTACTCAGAATTCCCTGACTGAGGCAAGTAGCGAATGGCTTCCTGTCGCTCAGCCTCAGCGAGCATCTCGACAATATCACAATTGCCTGCCCTATTCTGCCAATTCTCGAGAAACTTCCGGCTGATCCCGAGCGCATTATCATTCTGCAAGTCGCGGGTTCTTCTTCGCGCTGGAAAAATCTCCTTGAATTTATCGGGGATATCCGGGTCGGACATCAACTCGCTTAGAAAGAACTTTCCCGGTTCAGTCCGATAAAATAGCGATGTAGACCGGTGGTGAAGAATATCTTCGCTCAAACGTGCTTGGAGCGTTTTGTGCTGAGTTTTTCCACGCAGGTGTTCGGGAACGATCTGAGCTCGGTAAGCGGCGTTCAGTATGCCTTTCGCAGACATCGGTCTGCGGGACGCGCGAAGTACCTTTTGTGCTATATCGAGATACGAGTCCAAAACGCCTACCTTCCTAAAATCGACGATAGGTTTTTAGTTGGGCTTTCTCAAGCTGAACCATGCGGCATGCAGACTAACGTGCACGGCAAGTTAGAGCTATGATAAATCACACACAATAAAGGTGCTTTGCAAGTCCTGATTGGCTTAGACGGACGCGTCCCGCTACGCTGCTAAACGCAGCGGGACAATGGATGGGATGGCGCCACCAAGGAAACCCGCTCCGAACGACACTGCGAATTCATGAAGAGCTTCGTGGACGGACTTAGACAGGTTGATGTTGGCATTAACGTTTGACTTATTTTCCATATTGGAACTCCTTTCTTTGCTGGCACCCTTACGTAGCAAATGTTTCGAGGCGATGATTAAAACCAGAAAAAACGAAGCGAGTCCTGATAACACCAGAGGAGTTGAACCCCCCACCATCCCCAGAGACCCAAGGGTCCCCAACTGAATGACCATGGGAACATGGGCGTTCAAGAGTTCCTAGTCAAGGCGGTAACTTGCAACACTTGGCGTTGGCTTGTTAGCTAGCATTTACAGGAATGCGCGGTGATATTTGCGAATGGTTGCATTGCCAATGCTGAATAACCGTGACCACCTGCGCTATTAGAGGAGGCTAGGCTCAGTAGAGGAAATTACGGCACATTTTTTCGAGAGGGCATCTAACAACAATGTGCAGACAATTGCCCCCATACCCCCTTTTAATACCGCGATCACCGCTGCATCTCCGCTGCACATGGGCTACAGTTGTCGCTGCAATACCGGGATCAGTTCCGCACAGCACACACTCATAAGCTTGAGCTTTCCTGTAGAGTGTGAAAGGATCAAGCTACTGACAACACGAGACATCTTTTCTATAGGTGTCGGTGGCGACAGTGGAATACAACACCTTGTTGCGTGTGCGGATTAGGGTAGAGCGCTTCGTTTACACCGAAGATGTCGGGAGTTCGAGTCTCTCATCACCCACCATCCTTTCCCCACAATGTATCAAGGCCTTACGCGACGTGCACCTTTTGCCGTGCTGCGCATGAAGCTGTGTCCGCTGCACTTAGACAGAAAAGATGTCTCCAACAAAGGAGATAAGTATTTCGGCTCTGCTGAACGCTTGATGCCGTTGTCGGATATAGGTGAGACTTGGTTTGCAACCAGACTTCGAAATTTACTTCAAACGCTGACGGGTTCGATTTCGAGCGCGGAATTCAACTCTTCCTGCAGGGTGTCCGCGAAGGCCTGTGCTGCAAGGCTCAATGGGCGTTTGCGGGTTTCGATCCGCGCGTAGTTCACAGTCAGTTCGGGGCTGGACAACGGTACGACCTGGCGCCTCCGACCATCCAGATCCGGAAGACAAAGGATACCGGGCAGGATCGTGGACCAGTCGGACTCGGCAACCAGACCCAGCGTACCGTGCATACTGTCCAGCTCCATCATGTCCGCCACTTCAATCTCGTTAAGTGCAAGGTAATTCTCGATTTGGTGTCGACGTGCGTTTTCTGGGCCGGGCAGGACCAGTTTCAAAGGCGGAAGATCCCGCAGATTGATGCCGACACCGGTTTTCGGCAATTCGGTATCTGGTGCGCAGACAAGGCATTCACGGTCTTCCCCCATGGGTTTTGAACGCAACACGTCGCTTGCATGATACGAGGCCGGGACTACCGCAAAATCCAATTGCCCTTCGATCACCGCATGCGCCAGCGCCCCGGAATAGGCTTCGGAGATTGACACGCGGACCTCGGGGTACTCCGCACCAAAGCGCAACAACGTCTTGGTCAGAACCGCGCGGGTGAATGTGGGCATCAAGCCAACCTGGACGTGACCGACAACCGAACTGGACAGTGTTTTCAACCGGTCTTCGGCCTGACGGGCGACCGCCAGGACCTGAACCGCGACCTGATAGAAGGACCGCCCCGCCTCGGTCGGGGTAACTCCGGATGAGGAGCGTTCGAACAATTGCACACCGTACCGCTTTTCGATCTGGCTGACATGCATCGACAGGCCGGACTGCGTGGCGTTCACCCGCTCTGCCGCCGCCGAGAACGACCCTTGCTCAAACACCGCGGCAAAGTAGTGCAATTGTTGCAGTTTCATTCAGTCATCCACCTTTATGGCGGACGTTAACACTGTTTGATTCCACAAGGAATGGGCGTTGAATTGCATCACCCGTACCGGGAACTACCGGTCAATCAGCTTCGACAGAACAGCGCTGAAAGTCTCCAGCTCCTCGGGATCGAAATCCCGGAACGTGTCTTCAGCATGTGCTTCGGCCAGTGACCAGCAATCTTCGGCCTTTTTGCGTCCGACTTCGGTCAGGCGGCAGGAGTCCCCGTCTTCGGTGACAAACCCGAACCCTGCCAAACTGGCCAGTGAAGCCCGGGTTTCCGTGATGCTCGTATGTAGATGCGACACCAGCTCTTCGGCGCTGATCCCGTCCAGATCGTTCAATACCAGTAGAATCCGCGCCTCGATCACACTGAGGTCAAGCGCTTCCAGCTTGGGCTGATAGCGCTCCTGATAGGCTCGCACCGCGCGCAGCATCATAAAGAAGGAATGGCCGCCCATACGATCCCCGACCGGGGTTGTCTGGTTTTTCTCGCCTGTGCCGGGATGGTTGAACACCATCGAATACGAGCCCTGATGGAAACACAGCGGTGCGCGGCCGAAATCGTGGAAATCCAGAACCCGCCCGACAAAAATCCAATGATCGCCGCCGTCCAGCTTGGCGTATGTTTCACATTGAAAACGCGCGGCGCAGTTGGGAAAAATCGGAGCCCCGCCGATCCCGGCCTCCCATTCGACACTCGCGAATTTGTCGGGTTGCTGGCGCGCGAAATGGTTGGACATCTCCATCTGATCAGCCGCCAGCACGTTGACTGCGAAATGGCTTGCCTGTTCAAAGATGGCACAGCTGCGCGCCTCTTTCATACTGCTCCACAGAACCAGAGGCGGGTCCATGGACAGCGAGTTGAAGCTGCTGGCGGTCACCCCAACATGAGTTCCATCCGGAGCCCGAGCGGTGATGATCGTGACACCCGTCGCGAAATTGCCAAGCGCGCGGCGAAAGGCCTTTGGATCAATTGCGGGTTTTTCGACCACGACGTTCATTTAGGACCTCCTGAAACTTTGTCTGCTTTCGGCGGACCCAAAGACCCACCGGACAGGCGCAAAGGACGGCTCAAGCTGCGACAGCCGCAGGCTCGGCTTTGGTGGCCTCGTCCAGAATTGGCATCACCTTTTCGCCCATCAGGATCATACTGTCGCGGCCCATCTCGTAATCAGTCCAGTCGTGGCCCGCATAGACCAGATGTTTGAACGGCCCCGTCTCTTCCCGCAGCGCCAGAATCTGGTCCGCGACCGAGCTTGGATCACCATAGATCACCAGCTTGTCGAGCACGTAGTCCAGCGTCACCTCATCATCGGGCATGTTCTGGTCTTCCTTGAACAAGTTCGCCCGACCGCCTTTCTTCAGCTTGGTCAGCAGTTGCGAGAAATAGTAGACATAAGGGCTGCCCGGATCACGCGCATAGGCGCGGGCGGTTTCCATGTCTTTGGCGACGCAGATGTTCTTGGCCACACGCCAGTCGGAGAAATCGGGGGTAAAGCCACCGGCCTCACAGCCTTTGACATAGTTCGGCCAATGGGTGGCAACCCATTTGGGCAGAAGGAAGTTCGCCGAAATCGGCTGCCAGCCCCGCTCAGCCATAGCTGTGACACCTTTTGAGAACGGAGCAACAGCGGTGCCCACAATCGGCGGGTGCGGGTCTTGATAGGGTTTCATGATGGCGCCCTGCCCGATCTCGGGCATCATCGTGCGCCCGGTCGAAACCTCCCAGAAGTCGCCTTTCAGATCATAGGGTGCCTCGCCGCCCCAGATGTCCAAAACCATGTTGATGCATTCCAGGAACATGGCGTTGCGATCATTGTCGAGGTTACCGAAGACCTCGGCATCCGACATCAACCCGCCCGGGGAGATGCCGAAATTCATCCGGCCTTCCAGCATATGATCCAGCATTGCCACCTCGGCGGCGACCCGCGCGGGGTGAGAGTTCGGCAAGTTGACCGTGCCCGTACCCAGCCGGATGTTCTTGGTCTCATAGGCAATGCTGCTCAGGAAGGCCACGCAAGAGGTGATGATTTCGGCCTGATCGGTGGTATGTTCCCCACAATAGGCCTCGGCAAACGCCAGCTTGTCAGCAAGCAGGAAAGCTTCGCGATCCTCGGCCAGACTTTGCGCCACGGGTTTGTCCAGCGGGTGGATTGGCATCGTAAAAAACGACAGCTTCATTGGGGCTCCTCCTTGGGTTTGGATTGAGTTTGGAACAGCGCAGACCATCAAAAAACTGAAACTTTCTGATGTTTGCTATCTACCTTTCTGATGCCTTCGACTGGGACGTTAGATTCAAATCCGTCCATGGGATCTGGTCTACAAAAGGCTGGTGGGTAACCAGTTAGCCAAAGGCGGGAAGACCAGAACCAGAACCGCGACGATCAGGATCATGATCCAATAGGGGATCGAGCCGTTGAAAATCTCGCCCAGTTTCACGGACGGGTCCGGGACAGCAGCCTTTACCGTGAAGATAAGCAACCCGAATGGCGGCGTAAGTAGCCCGGCCTCGATCACCAGAATGCCGAAGATCGCAAAGGCCAGCTGGTCAATGCCCATGCCGGCTGCAATAGGCGCGAAGATCGGAACCGTAAGTAGGATGATCGAGGTCGAGTCGATGAACATCCCCAGCAAGAGCCAGATCAGAAAGATCATCAGCATTATCACAACCGGATTCTCGCTGATGGACAGCATGGTTCCGTTGATGACCTGAACTGCACCGCCCATAGCGAGGAAGCGGGAATAGAGCGATGCCATGACCAGCAGAATCAGCAATGGTGCCGTGGTCCGACCAGCGCGGTATATGGCGTCCAGCAGGTCGCTGCGACCCATCCCTTTGACAAGACCGACGATCAGTGCGCCGATGGCACCAAACCCGGCGGCCTCGGTCGGGGTCAGGACACCGCCCCAGATACCGCCGATCACGATCATGATCAGGCCGACGACGGACAGCCCGGAAATCAGTTCCGAACGCTTTTGCGCCGCTGGCACATCCTTGACCAGATCGGGGGAGTAGGCGGGCGCGGTTTGGGGGTTCAGTTTCGCTTTCAGAACGCAGTAACCCACGAAAAACGCGGCCAATACCAATCCGGGCAACAGACCCGCAATGAACAGGGCTCCGATTGATATCTCGGTCAAAACGGCCCAGATGATCATCAGGATCGAAGGGGGGATGAGCATCCCCAGACACGCGCTTCCGGTCACCACACCCAGCGCGTAACTGCGGCTATACCCAAGTGCGACCATTTCAGGATAGGCAAGGCGCGAGAAGGTGGCGGCCGAGGCGATTGAGACGCCAGTGATTGCGGCAAAGATCGAATTGCCGGTTACGGTTGCCACGGCGAGGTTTCCGGGCAGGCGCATGAAAGCGCGGTTGCATACAGTGAAGATGTCCTTTGCAGCGCCAGAACGCGAAATGAACTCTCCCATCAAAACAAAAAGCGGGATGACGATGAAGATATCCTTGCGCAGTGCTTCATAGGCCGTGCCCGACAGCAGGGATAGCGCAATATCGACGCTGCCCAGCATCCAGTAGACACCCACAACCGAGGCCACGCCAAGCGCGACCGCAACGTGAACGCCGATGGCCACAAGGCCCATCATGATGGCCAGAAAGAGAAAGATGGTCGCAGTCATGTTCCGGGCCTCGTTCAGTTATCGGTCAGCGCATCGTTGAGGCGCAGGTCACCGCGAAAATCGGCAACTATCATGCAAACATATGCAAACGCGGCAAAAAACGCGGTGGCGGCAATCATGAACCGGATTGGCCATGTGTAGATACGCAGCGCGCCTTCACCCTCGTATTCGCTCAATCGAAGCGCCTCGAACGCCTCGGGGATGGTGGCCGATCCAACGGCCATGAACAGGGCAAAGCCCAGCAGGTAGCAGACCGTGCGCATGATTCGTTGCAGGAAGCGCGGCATCGCGGCCACCAGCAAAGTTGTGCGCAGCATCGAGCCTGAATAGATCGCAAGCGGCAGCTGAAGGAATGTCACCAGAATGACCGAGTTCTGCAGGATTTCCTTGGTGCCCGGCAAAGGGGCCAAAAACAGGATTCGCCCGAACACGTCCACCAGAATGACCAGTGCCAGGATAAACACCCAAAGCGATGAAACGATGTGAATGGCCTGAGCCAGCCAGATGGCACGGCGAAAAATCATGCAACCCCTCCTCTTGGGCTTGGACCTACAGCTAAGGCGATAAGCGCGTTCGCGCAACGATCTTATTTATCACTTGATAATTTTTTTGTTTGGTGGGACCCTCCACTCGCATTCGGTCGCGCCGGAACAGCATGGGCGACCCAGAATAATGATGGGGCATCTCTGCCCAAGGGAGGAACTTATGACTTCATTGCTGCGCCATTTGGCCTGGCCCGCCGTTGCCGCGATGTTGGGCGCGGCGACACCGGCCGTTGCCGACACCTTCACGCTGCGTATCGGTTCGGGGCACCCACAGGGGCCTACACCTTACGTGAACACGATGGCGGAATTCTTCGTGCCCGAGGTTACCAAGCGGGTCGCGGAACGTACGGAACACAATGTGCAATTCATCGAAGCCTATGGCGGGGCAATTGCCGGGGTGGCGGATACGCTAGAATCGGTTCAGCAGGGCATTCTGGACGTTGGCGCGTTCTGCATCTGCTTTGAACCGTCCAAGATGTTCCTGCACAATTTCCCCTATTATCTGGCCTTCGGCCCCGAGAAATCTTCGGACGCGGTCGAGGCCGCGCATCGGGTTTATGACGCCAATCCCTGGCTGAAAGAGGTGATGGTCGATGAATTCGGTCAGCGGTTCCTGGGTCTGGGCGTATGGGACAACTATCATCTGGGCACCAAGGAAGAATGGGACACGATCGAAGACCTGAAGGGGGTCAAGGTCGGCGGTGCCGGACCAAACCTGCCCTGGCTGGACTACATCGAAGCCATCCCGGTGCAATCCACCCTGCCCGAGGGGTATCTGGCCCTGAAAACAGGTGTTTACTCTGGCTGGCTGATGGTGCCTTCGGCCTATAACGGCTTCAAGTTCTATGAGCCCGCGCCCTATTACACGCTGATTGGGTTCGGTGCGATGCCGGTGATCATGATGACCATGAACGAGGACAAGCTGCAAAGCCTGCCCGAGGACGTGCGTGAGATCATCTTTGAGGTCGGCCGGGAGTGGGAAGCCAGAAACGGCGCGCTGATGGACGAGGTTCAGACCTCGGGTCTGGCGAAGCTGGCTGAAAACGGCGCGATCATCAAGGAACTGCCGCAAGAGGTGCGCGTTGCCTGGGCCGAGGGCCTGTCAGATTTTCCGAAGCTGCAGGCAACCGAGGCCGAAGGGCGCGGTCTACCTGCACTGAAAGTCATGCAGGATTACATCGACGCGGCCAAAGAGGTCGGACATGACTGGCCGGTCGAGTATCAACTTCAATAAAGACTCGCTCGGGCTACAATAAAACCTGATAGCTTGCCCGAGATAATCTGATTTTTCGTTCAAACGACGCTGCTCTTACCATGTAAGGGCGGCGTTTTCTTTGCCGTGTGTCAGGGAGGGCACCTATGGAGATTGGTTGGATTCGTGCGACCGGCGCGGATGTTCTGTCGCAACGGGATGTCCGGGCGCTTGTTGGCAAAGCGGATGAGTACGGCCTGCGGCAGGCCTTCATTCCCGGCCTTCACGCGACAGAAATAGAAGACCTGTCTCCAACGAAACATCTCAAGATTGCGGTAAACGGCAAGGATTTTGTTGGGCGGTCTCCTCGGATCATGGCCGATACGATGCGCCGATTGTCCTGTCGTTGGCACGACCGTCTGGTGGTTGCAATGCCCGCCGTAACGACAACGCGGGATCGCACAACGACCCAGATGATTGAAACCCTGTTCGTCGATGGGCGGGCGACTCCGAATTATTCCGCTGATCTGGGTCATGCGTACAAGGCGGAAGTCTTGGCGACTTGCGGAAGCCGGATGGCCCCGGATATGCGCCGTGCCGCCGGAAACGGTTTTCATGCGCTTTCCCCGTGCTGGCAATCCGCGTGCCGTGTTGCGCGCTGTTGGACGGATTTTGTAATCGGGGCAACTCATGCAGGACGGCGGGCGCGTCATTCGCATTGGCATGTGGCGCGCTGTATTTTTGTATCGGATGATCCTTGTGAAGTTGCCGAGTATCGGACCAGATTGGCTGAACCTTTTCTGCGCAGGCATGGTTCCAGTTCGACTGAAGCGGGTAAACTTATCATGGCTGGCACCGCCAGTGACGTTGTCAGGCAGTTGAAGCAGTTCCGTGCGCAGGTCGGGGCATTTGGGGTGCTGCATTCCGTTGATCCCGGCCTGCCCCCGGCCAAGGCATTGAAACAGATTGATGTTTTGGCAAATGATGTTGTACCGCGCCTGTCTGGCGTTGCCCCTGCCGCCCCTAAAGAAATGGAAGCTTCCTGATGGACTATGTCCCCCACTCGATTGTCAGCGGAAAGAAGGACTTTCCGGTCATCTTACTCCTCAACTCGTTGGGCACCACGACAACCATGTGGAACCCGCAACTGCCTCTGTTAGAGGAACATTACCGGGTGATCCGCGTGGACACGCGCGGTCATGGCGAAAGTGCAACGCCCGAGGGGCCATACAGCCTTGATGATCTGGTGTCGGACGCACTGGGGGTTCTTGACCGCTACGATGTCCCCAACGCCAGTGTCATGGGCTGTTCGATGGGCAGCATGACCGCGCTGGGGATGGGCCTGCGTGCGCCGGACCGCATCGACCGGATCGTGTGTTCCGCTGCCCGTGCCGATGCGCCCGAGCCCTTCCGCGACAGCTGGGATCAACGCACCGCTGTGATCAATGAAAAAGGCGTCGCTGCCCTGTGGGAAGGATCACTGGGCAACTGGCTGACGCCTGCTTTCCGCGATGCCGAGCCCGAACAGGTCGCCAATCTGAAATCCGAATTTCTGAAGACCACCGATGACGGCTACAAGGGATGCGCTGCGGCCTTGAAACAGCTGGATTACCTCAGGCACCTCCCAAGCCTCGACGTTCCGACACTGTTTATTGCGGGGTCCGAGGACAAAGGTGCCCCCCCGGCTGTCATGCAAGAGATGGCCGAGGCCGCCAAACACGGTCAGTTCGTGATGATCCCGGATGCCGGACATATCGTCAACGTGAACGCGCCCGAGGCCTTTTCTCTGGCCACAATGAACTTCCTCGAAATGGAATGCGCGTGAAGTTCGCCGCCTAGTCAGGCGCCCGCAGGCTGGAATAGTCGATCATAACGTTTTCCCTATAGGCGGGGCGGGCGCGCAGCCGTTCATAGTAGGTTCCGATGGCAGGCCAGTCGGGCCGATTCATATCTACCGTGAAGTAACGAAACAGACAGGCCCCGAACGGGACATCCGCAAGCGACAGTTTTTCGCCTGCAAGGAAAGGCTGCGCTGAAAGTTCTGTTTCGGCGATCCTGAAGCCCGAATGTAGCGTTTCCAACGCTAACTCCAACGCTGCCGGATCACGTTGAGCTTTGGGCAGACGGACCGTTTGATAGAACATGGCGATGAAAGCCGAGTAGAGTGTGCTTTGAAACCACTCCATCCACATATCCGCGCGCGCGGTATCAGTCGCGGTGTCACCTGCCAAAGGTCCTCGATAGGCATTGATCAGGTAACGGCAGATGGCGTTTGATTCCCAAAGTGTCAGATCGCCGTCGATGAGGGTGGGAACGCGGCCATTGGGGTTCATTGACAGGTAGTCTTGGTCCTGTAGACCGCCAAAGGCACCGCCCGCCTCGATCAGATCGTATTGCTGACCGCACTCGGCAAGAACCCATGTTACTTTCTGGACATTGATGGATGTTCGGCGTCCCCAAACTATCATTTTCCTGTGCCTCAACAAAATAAGTTATCAGATGATCACTTTAATGCTGTATCCGATCTTGGCCTCTGGTACGAATGAATTATCGCACCCGTTGACATGAGATTGCTGTGCCCGAGTCAAAAGAGACCATAGTGCCCGAGATGGCCAAAGACGGTCATGGGAAACCGGCTGCAAAGCGACGCCGGAAGTCGTCTGAAGACCGGGCGCGGGATATTGTCGAGGCTGCGGCGGACTATTTTGCCGAGGTGGGCTTTGGCGGCAGTACGCGCGACATAGCAAAACGCGTCGGGGTCACGCAGCCGCTTTTGTATCGATATTTTCCTGACAAGGACAGCCTGATCGAAGCTGTCTACCGAAAGGAATACCTGGAAAGCTGGAACCCGTCATGGGATGAAGGGCTGTCGGATCGCAAACGCTCGGTGCGCGACCGGTTCGAGGCCTTTTACCGATCTTATGCCGAGGCCAATTTCAACCCGCGCTGGTTGCGTATTTCGCATTTCGCGGGTCTTCGCGATACGCGGATCAATCAATGGTACAACACCCTTGTTGAAGAGCTGATCCTGCGCCAGCTGGTGCGCGAACATCGGGTTGAGCTGGGTGGGCCGGATTTACCCTTTGTCTCGGTCCCGGAACTGGAACCGGCATGGCAGATGCATGGTGGATTGCTGCACTATGCCTGGAGGCGTCATGTTCTGGAATTGCCTGCCCCGGATGATCTGCATCAGGTGATCCACGATGCGTTGAATATGTATTTCGCGATCGCACCGAAAATCTATGAACGCGAAGCAAGCAAGGTTGTTGATACAAACCAACAGGGAATTTGATTACGCCCTACGGCGGTCAGGACCTAAACCCGTAAATACAGAATTTCAAAAGGAGCACCGCCATGAGCGCGAAACTGACCCCTGACACACAGGCCCCCGATCTGAAATTGCCGCTTGTTGGTGGCGGAACCTTTGATCTGGCGGCTGAATCTCCGGAGAACTTTACGATGGTGCTGTTTTATCGCGGCCACCATTGCCCGGTCTGCAACAACTACCTGAATGGTCTCGTCGAGGTTCTGAAGGATTACCATGACGCCGGTTTCTCGGTGGTGGTCGCGTCAATGAACACGGAAGAGCTGGCGCAGAAATCGGTCGATGAATGGGGGCTGGGAGATTTGCGTGTTGCGCATTCGCTGACAGTCGATCAGGCAAAAGACTGGGGTCTTTGGATTTCGAAGGCTTTCAAGGATGTTGAGGCCGATATCTTTACCGAGCCGGGCCTGTTCTGGATACGTCCCGATGGGCGTCTTTATCTGGCGGACATTTCCAACATGCCATGGGCCCGTCCTGACCTAAAAATGCTGCTGTCCAAAGTGGGTTACGCACTTGAAAACAACTACCCTGCGCGCGGCACTTACGCGGCCTGAGTTTTGACAGTCTTGGAAAGGGCCGCCATTTGGCGGCCTTGTCTTGTAGCAAAAAACAAGATGGAAACCGTCTGATATTATAATAAGCCTTTATGCCGCAACCGTCGCATACTTTTGCCCAGCTTGGTTGTCGGAGGCCAATTCCAACCTCTGACCGCCGGGTCAGTATGGGAGGAAATGAATGCTAAAGGGCACAATGGCGGCAGCAGCCGCGCTGATCACCGCAGGATTGCCGGCAATCGCACAACAGGATCTGAAATCCGCAATGGTTGCCGCCATGGGCGAGGCAATCGAAGATCCGGCATATGTCGATGTCTTGAAGAAATACGGGCTCGAGCTGCCCGACCTGTCCGACAAAACCCTCGTCAATTCGACCGATTACGCCTATCCGGATGTCGCCGATGGGACACTTCTGGATACGGTCATGGATCGGGGCAGTTTGCGGCTTGGCTGGATTGCGGTTGGATCGCCCTGGTCCGTGCCGGGGCCTGACCCAAGTGAGCCTGTGGGCCTGTCCGTCGATTACTGGGATATCGTGATCGACAAGTTGAACGCCCATTACGGGTCTGACGTTGAACTGGATTGGGTCGAGTTCACCGAAGAGACCGGCAACAACAACATGTATCGCTGGCTTTCCACGGCCGAAGATGTGGATTGCACCGGCGAAGGCCGTGATGTCGCGGGCTGTTTCGACGTGATCGGTGGCGCTTATGCGATCAACAAACGCCGCAAGGGTATTTCAGATATCACTCCGGCCTATTTTCCGCTGAACATGTCGGTGGTCAGGACCAACGTTCCCTTGCCCGACGGGGTTGGCCCGCTGGACACAGCCGAGAAAATCCGCGAGGCGATGGCGGACCCGGATATCAACATCACCCTGGCCGGGCTGCCCGATACCGGGGAAGATACCATCCTGACCAATTTCGCAAAGGAGATGGGAGCGCACTTCACGCATGCCGACCGTACACCGGGTTCAAACGTACTTGAATTTGCTCAGAACGCCGAAGACATCCATTTCGTGCTGGGAACCAATGTGCGCTTGTCGACGACCCGTTTCCGGGATCCCGATCTTTGCGCCGATTGTACGTTCATTCCAAACCTATTGGTGTTTGGAGGTGTTGGTTTCGCCACGGCGCTGGTCGATTAAGGCGCGTCGCGTAATCCAAACGAAAGCCTGACGACCAACATTGGAACGTACTGGAGCAAGAACACTTCCCGCCGTTCGCTTCTCGGCGGGAAGGTCCGTTTCTGGAGCTCTACTCCGGCGGATGCCCGCTCAAACGAAGTTCTTTTGGCAAGACCTTCTTGATTGCGTCCAGGGCGAAATTCTCGGTATCAACCTGTGTCACGGTCCCATCGAGCCGCACATAAGGGCTCAGCGCCCGACCCACGAAGGGCACTGCGACCAGCATCGGTTCAACATTGGCCCAAATCAGCGGCTAACCAATTGTTTACTCATTTCCCATGGTCTGCAAGAAAACTGAAAACAGTTCCCCCTGCGAGTTGATGCGCAGTTTGGAATAGACGTTGCGCCGGTGTATGCGCACGGTGCCGGGAGAAATGCTCAGAAGCTTCCCGATCGCTTCAGAGGAATGTCCGCGCAGCGTCAGCTCAACTATTTGACCTTCTCTCGGGGTCAAAACGCCGTCGCCGATTGACTTGAAAGCGGTGGAGACTTTCTGGTTCATGAGTTCAGATGTTTTGGCCCTGTCTTTTCTTTCTGTATCCGACCAATGACGGCGGCAAAGCGCGTCCACGACTGGCTGGATATCCGACAAAACCCGCATCTCAGTTTTGCTGAATTTCTTCTCGGTCCGCATCAACGATACGACGATCGAAAGACGGTCATCTACGTCCATCAGGAATCCAACTTCTTCAGCCAGTCCGGTTTGGGCATAGTAGCTGCGGAAATATTCACCCTGATAGAACCGGTCAGGGGCGATTTCCTTCAGGCGCCAGATGCCAGGCGGCGTTTCCCCTGTGCTTGCCAGAAAGAACGGGTCGATTAAATAGGGCCCCTCAAGATACTCATCGACATGCAGTTTCTGCCGCTCGGGCGTGAAGTCATCGAACAGGGCAAGGGGTCTCTCGTTCCCTCGGTATCCGAAAACAACCGTGTATTCATAAGGCACTACGCTACGCACGCCCTCGGCAAGAGTGGCTGGGAAATCGGGACTTCCCAGCGCATCCAGACACTGTGCTGTCTGCTGGTTCCAATCCGTCGGCATCTTGTCGACCTTCTGCAATTCAAAATAATCTATAACAAAGATCATATTTACATAAAGCCATTTTTCTAGAAAATTTTCCCAGTTGCGTTATAGACGCTCACTGACTGAAAAGTCTTGCGGGGGGAAATCTTGCTGGATCACGGAGTCCAATCTGAGGATCTTTTGACACCCATCGCCGAGATGCGGGGTGTCTCGAAGCGCTATGGGGCAGTCGTGGCTGTGAACGATATGAATCTCAGCATTCAAAAGGGTGAGTTTCTGTCCTTTCTGGGCCCCTCCGGGTGCGGCAAGACCACCGCACTCAGAATGCTGGCAGGCTTCGAAACCCCGACTGAGGGCCAGGTTCTGATCGGCAACGAGGACGTCTCGGCGCTTGAGCCCTACCGCCGTCCGGTCAACATGGTGTTCCAAAGCTATGCCCTGTTTCCGCATATGACTGTGGCCCAAAACATTGCCTATGGGTTGGATCAGCGGCGACCCCGCCTGCCCAAGGCCGAGATCGCGGACCGCGTCGCCAAAGTGCTGGAAACGGTGCGGCTGGGTGAATTTGGGGCACGCCGAATTTGGGAAATGTCGGGCGGTCAGCAACAGCGCGTGGCTTTGGCCCGCGCCATCGTGAACGAACCCAAACTGCTATTGCTGGACGAACCGCTGGCGGCGCTGGATCGCAAGCTGCGCAAGGAAATGCAGATCGAATTGCAGGACATTCAGCGCCAGTTGGGCATAACCTTCGTTCTGGTCACGCATGATCAGGAAGAGGCGCTGTCGCTCTCTGACAGGATCTGCGTGATGCGCGCAGGCGAGATTTTGCAGGCCGGGAGCCCACAGGACCTATACGACCGACCAACCACGCGCTATGTCGCCGACTTCGTCGGGACGTCGAACTTTTTCGACGGAACAGTGGCCGCCAGCTCCGGCTGCGAAAGCGGGATAAAACTTGTCACCGGTCAGACATTTGCCAGCGCCGCCAAAAGCGAATTGGCCGCCGGTCAGCCTGGTTGTCTGAGCGTACGCCCCGAACAAATCAGACTCAGCCGTTCGGACGTGCCCGGTGGGCTGGAGACAACTGTGCAAAACCGCATCTTTCTGGGGGAACACACCGAATATGTGGTTCGCCACGAACAACTTGGGAACATCACGGTACTGGCCCCCCGCCAATCAGACGCAGGGCTGTCGGCCCTTGGAAAAGGCGACACAGTCTGGGTTCACTGGACGCCGGATGCCGCACTGATCCTGCGACCGGAATAACGAAAAGAAGACCGAAAATCACCTAACTGGGAGAAGCAACATGAAAGACGATACCTACATTTCAAAACGAAAGTTCATGGAAGAACTGCGGCGTTATGAAAAAGGCTCGATCTCGCGACGTCAGTTTCTGGGAACAACCGGTCTGGGAGCTGCCGCTGCCGTAATGGCCGGGGCCGTGCCGGGGCTTGCCCCTTCGCGCGCGTTTGCGGGTGACATCGGCGATCGGGTCGTGCTGGCGACCTGGCCGAACTACCATGACCCTGCCAACTTTGACATTTTCACGGATGAAACCGGCGCCTTTGCGCAGGTCAATGTCTTTGGTTCAAACGAAGAGATGCTGGCCAAGTTGCAGGCTGGGGGCAGCGGCTGGGATGTGTATGTCCCCACGAACTACACGATCACGACCTATGTGGACGAAGACCTGATCGAGCCGCTCGATCTGTCGAAATTGCCCAACTATGACCCTGAATCCTTCGATCCGCGGTTCTCGGACGCGGGTATCGTTGACGGTGTGGTCTATGCAGTGCCTAAAAACTGGGGCACCACGGGGATGGCCATCAACACCTCGCACAATGACGGCAAGCCCTTTGACAGCTGGAAAGAGTTCTTCGACCGGACGATGGATGACTTTACTGGCCGGACCATGGTGCATGACTACCAGCTGACCACCATCGGCGCGGCGCTGAACTATCACGGCTATTCTTTCAATTCCGTGGATGAGGCCGAGTTGGCGGACGCCGAGAAATTGCTGATTGACGTCAAACCCCATCTGTTTGCGATCACGTCCGACTATCAGCCCGGCATGCGGTCAGGCGATGCCTGGCTGACGATCTGCTGGACGGGCGATGGCAAGCAGCTCAGCACCGACATGCCAGAGATTGCGTTTGCACTGGGTCGCGAAGGTGGCGAGCTTTGGAGCGATTACTACGCCATCCCGAAGGGCGCTCCTCACAAGGATGCGGCCTATGCGCTGATCAACTTCATGCTTTCACCCGAGGTGAACGCACGCGAAGCTCTGGCACACGGGTATCCGGTTGCCGACAGCCGCACCAATGCGCTGCTGCCCGAGTCGGTGCTGAACGATCCTATTCTCTATCCTGCAGCTGAACGTCTGAGTGCGTTGGAATTTGGCGCGGCCGCCACACTCACGGACCCGAACCGTGCCGAGCTGATGGCCCGGTTCAAATCGGCCTGATCGGACACAGCATGACGAACCGCGAAAGAAACTGGCTTTTGGTTGCGCCCGCAGGGGCGTGGCTGCTGGTCATGCTTGTTCTTCCGCTATCCGTCGTGCTGGTGTTCAGCTTTGGAGAGCGGGCACCCTCGGGAGGGTGGGTGCCCGCATTTACCTTTGAACAATATGCGAATTTGCCGGCACGTTTCACGGCGTTCAAGAACACGCTGACGCTGGCCCCATTGGGCACTTTGGCCGCTTTGATCATTGCCTACCCGCTGGCCTATCAACTGGCGGTCAAAACCGACCCCAAATGGAAAACCGTCTTATTGGTGCTGGTGATTGTGCCTTTCTGGACCTCGATCCTGATCCGCAGCTATGCGTGGATTTTCATCCTCGGCGGGCAGGGTTTGCCCGCGCTGTTGGCGGTTTTTGGTCTGGAAGATGTGCGCCTGATCTACACCCCGACGGCCGTCACCATCGGGATCATCTATGGCTATCTTCCGCTGATGGTATTTCCGATCTACGTGGCGCTCGACCGGTTGGACAAACGTCTGCTTGAGGCGTCCGCCGATCTGGGTGCGAACCCGCTGACAACCTTTCTGCGCGTTACGCTACCCATGTCGATCTCGGGCATCGCCACCGGCTGTATGCTGGTTTTCATCCTGCTGATGGGAGAGTTCCTGATCCCCGCACTTTTAGGCGGCGGCAAAGTGTTCTTTGTCGGAAACGCACTGGTCGATCTGTTCCTGCAATCGCGCAACTGGGCCTTTGGCTCGGCGGTGGCTGTCATGCTGATCCTGGTGATGCTTTTGACTGTCACCATTTATATGCGTCTGATTTCGCGGCTGAGTGCCCAGCGCGAAGACGTGTCTATCATGTGAGGGGCATGGGATGCGTCTTTATTCCCTGATGGTCTACGTTTTCCTCTACACACCAATCGCCATCATCGCCTTGTTCAGCTTCAGTGCCGGTCGCAGCGCTAGCCAGTTCGAAGGCTTCTCGATCAAGTGGTACGGACGCGCGTTGAACAACCCCTTTGTGATGGAGGCCTTGGGCAACAGCCTGTTTGTTGCCTTCGTCTCAGCGACTTTGGCCAGCATTCTGGGGACACTCGCCGCTGTGGGTCTGCAAGGCATCAAGGGCCCAGTGCGCGCGGTGTTTGACGCCATCATCTATATCGCCGTCATGATCCCCGGCATCGTGATCGGCATCGCCACTCTGATCGCCCTTGTCACCGTATTTGATGTGGTGAACCCGTGGTTGGAAAGCATCTGGTCCGATCCAGAGGCCGCCCCTGCCCTGTCCATGGGCATGCCCTCGTTGATCGCCGCGCACACCATGTTCACGCTGGCGCTTGTCGTCC
This sequence comes from Ruegeria sp. AL1, assembly GCF_056540905.1. Lineage (NCBI taxonomy): Bacteria > Pseudomonadati > Pseudomonadota > Alphaproteobacteria > Rhodobacterales > Roseobacteraceae > Ruegeria > Ruegeria sp. AL1. The sequence continues at coordinate 169,663 of NZ_JBQFXP010000011.1, read as the reverse complement.
TGATCGTCCGCGCGCGGCTGCAAGGGCTCGAAGGCGCACTGTCTGAGGCATCCGCTGACCTCTACGCTCCGCCTTTGCGCACTTTCCGGCTGATCACTTTGCCCCTGATTGCCCCCGCCATTCTGGCCGGTTTCCTGCTCAGCTTCACCTTCAGCTTCGACGACTTCATCATCGCCTTCTTCGTGGCCGGATCGGAAACCACCCTGCCGATTTACGTCTTTTCCTCGATCCGTCGCGGCGTGACGCCCGAAATCAATGCGATCGGCACGATGGTGATGCTGGCATCCCTTGTTCTGCTGGTCGCCGCGCAACTCATTCTCAGGCGCGGCGACAAGCGCTGATCCAACCTTTAGGAGACCTCAATGCTGTTGCACAATCGTGTTGCATTCGTAACTGGCGCGGGTTCGGGTATCGGGGCTGCCGGCGCGCGGGCAATGGCGCGCGAAGGCGCGCATGTGATTGTAACAGACAGGAATGCAGAGGCTGCCACAGCAGTCGCCCAAAGCATTACCAAATGCGGGGGCACAGCGACGGCGCGCGAGGTCGATGTCACGGATGACGCAACCCTCACCAAATCTATTGAACAGACGGTCCATGACGAAGGGCGCCTGGACATTATTCATTCTCATGCTGGGGTTCAGATTGAGGGCAAATTGGAACAGGTTTGCGTCGATGACATGGATCTGTCCTGGCGGCTGAATGTCCGGTCGCATTTCGTGGCCGCCCAAGCCGCTCTGCCGACGATGCGTCAGCAGGGCGGTGGCAGCGTGGTGATCACGTCCTCAAATTCCGGAGTACAGTTCGACCGCGAGATGATCGCATACGCGACGACGAAACACGCCGTTCTGGCGATGACCCGCCAGATGGCCGCCGATTACGCCAAAGAGAATATCCGCTTTAACGCATTGTGCCCCGGTTTCATCGATACGCCGTTCAACCTTGGCTTTGAAACGCAGATGGGTGGGCGCGACAAGCTGGAGGCTTACGTGGCCGACACCATCCCTATGGGACGGTTCGGAACGGTCGAGGAGATTGCCGAAGCCATCGTCTTTCTTGCCTCGGACAAGTCTTCGTTCATGACCGGGCACGCCTTTGTGGTCGATGGCGGAGAATGCATCTGAACGATCTGATGGGGAGGATTTGATCATGACAGGGCGATTGGCTGGGAAGACCGCCGTGATTTCCGGCGGCGCAGCCGGGATGGGGCGCGCCACGGCGCTATTGTTTGCGCAGGAAGGCGCGCGGGTGGCCATCATCGACATCCAGAAAGAGGCCGGGGACGAAACCGTCAGCATGATCCGCGATGCGGGGGGCGAGGCGTGGCTCTTTCAGGCGGACGTTACGAAAGCGGACCAGATCGACGCCGCTTTTGACGCAATCAAATCAGACGTCGGCCCCTATGACGTGCTGTTCAATCATGCGGGCACAATCATCGTCAAACCGCTGCACGACTCCACCGAGGAAGACTATGACCGGCTGATGGACATCAACGTCAAATCCGCGTTCTTGGTGTGTCGTCGCGCTTTGCCCGAAATGGCCGTGAATGGGGGCGGTTCCGTGGTGATCACGGCCTCGATCGCGTCGGAACTGGGATATGCGCTTGAATCGCTCTACTGCATGTCGAAAGGCGCGGTTTTGCAGCTGTCACGGACCATCGCCGTTGAATATCGGGACCAGGGCATCCGCTGCAACGCGGTCTGTCCGGGTTTCGTGAAAACCGCCCATGGGCTGCGCGAGATTGCCGAGTTGGATGCCCAGGGGCAACAATGGGAAGACGGCGATCTTGCCGCCACCCAAGGCCGCATCTGCGAACCTGAAGAGGTGGCAAACGCCGTTCTGTTCCTTGCCTCGGATGAGGCCAGCTTTGTCAACGGCGCGGCCCTTTATGTCGACAACGGCTGGTACACCAAGGGCTGACAGAGGGGTTTTCATGATTGATTTCTACTCGGCGCAAACGCCCAACGGGCAGAAGATTCACATCATGCTGGAAGAATGCGGTCTGACCTATCGGCTGCATTGGGTCGATATCGACGCAGGCGATCAGTTCGCACCGGAATTCCTGCGGATCAGCCCCAACAACAAGATCCCCGCCCTTGTGGATCACGACACGCCGGACGGCACGATCGAGCTGTTCGAATCCGGTGCGATCCTTCTCTATCTGGCGGAAAAAACCGGACAGTTCCTGCCCGATGACACGCAGGGCCGATGGGACACAATCAAGTGGCTGATGTGGCAGATGGGCGGGTTTGGTCCGATGCTGGGACAGGCGCACCACTTCAATATGTACGCGCCCATGAATCCGAACGGCGCGGTCGTTCTGCCCTATGCGCAAGAGCGTTATACCAATGAAGCCGGGCGGCTCTACAGCGTTCTGGACCGCAGGCTTGATGGCCGCGATTGGGTGGCCGCCGATCGATACACCATTGCTGACATGGCCATCTTCCCCTGGTGCCGTCTTGCCGAACGGCAGGGCCAGAACATCGCAGAGTTTCCCAATGTTCAGCGCTGGTTTGCTGCTATCGCAGCGCGTCCGGCCGTCGCCCGCGACATGGAAAAGACCAAAGACATCGTCGAAGGGTTTACCCCCGAGGAATGGGAAGCGTCGTTCGGCAAACCTCAATACGAGCGCAGGTAGAATGGAGGGTCCGATGAAAAAGCCCACCAGTGTCGCCGCTTTGACCGAACTGGGTCGCGTTCGCTTGTCCGAGCATTTTTTCATGCGCGAGATGCTCTATAGCGAAGTGGCTAATTTCCACGGGATGCAAAACATACCCGACGATCCCGATCTTGCGATCGAGGTCGGGCGCAACTTGTGTGAGAACATTCTGGAGCCCCTATATGCCGCCTTTGGCCATGTCACCGTGCGCAGTGCTTTCAGGTCGGCCGAGGTGAACGGGTTCTGTCATCAAAAACTGACGGAAACCGGCAGCGCGGAGGGCGGCTATTACTGCTCGGACAACACATACAGTGCGGCGCGCCATATCTGGGACCACAGGGATACCGACGGGCATTTCGGCGGGACAGTTTCGATTGTAATTCCGTGGTATCTGCCTCGGTTTGAACAGACCCAAGACCCCAAACCTCTGGCGTGGTGGATCCGGGACAACATTCCGGCCTACGCAGAGGTCATGATCTTCCCGTGGCTCTGTGCGTTCAATATTCGCTGGTATTCCGGTCCCAGCGATCAGCAGATCATTCTGGACGACGGCCAGACGTCAACGGTTCTGACTGACCGGACAATGGCGAATTATCACCAGGACCAAAGCGCAACATATACGGGCTTTCCAAAGGGCGGTCTTTGACCGCCGTCTGACGCTAGACCGGGAAATGCTTGGGGAAAAACCGCGACAGGGCCATCAGACTGCGATCAGGCAACGGTGCTGCGCAATAGGCTATCAGGTGGCAACACCCATCAAAGCAGCATTATAGGCCAGTTTCTTCTGTCGAAATCCGGTCGTTTTGGGCTCTCGGCCTCCATTGGATTTGTCGTGGGATATTCTTCGAATAGTTATTTGACCAGAGCAGGTGCGGGCAAAGCTCCAATTCGCTGCGGTAGCACCATCGTCCGCTTTGACAACGAACGTTCATGCGTGTCAGATCGCCAATTTCTGCTCAACAATCGTAGCAAAGTACGCGCAGCCATAAGCGAGTGCGTCATCATTGAAATCGAAGGCCGGGTTGTGCAATGCCGCGCTGTCTCCGTTGCCGATAAACATGAAATTGCCGGGACGCTGCTCAAGCATGAACGAAAAATCCTCTCCGCCCATGGTTGGCGTTCGGTTGCCGTCAACTGCCTCGGAGCCCACCAGTTTGGTGGCCGCATCTATGGCAAAGTCGGTTTGTGTCGGGTCGTTCTCTGTCACCGGCAAATCGTCGATGTAATTGAGATGGATGTCCGTACCCGTCATGGACGCTGCACCCGCGCAAATTTCGAACATCCTTTGTTTGCCCAAAGCACGTGCCTTGCTGGATAGGCTGCGCACGGTCCCTCTGATCTCCGCTGTCTCAGCAATGATGTTATCTGCTGTCCCCATGTGGATTTGCGTGATTGAAACAACATGCTGCGCCGACGCATTTATTGAACGCGACACAATCGTCTGGAAACCCTGGATGATCTGAGCAACGGCAATGGCAGGGTCGAGACCCTCGTGGGGAAAAGCTGCATGGCAGCCTTTTCCTGTTATTTGCACTTCAAAGAGGTCCGCTGACCCCATTATGCCACCCGGACGAGTCGAGAAATGGCCGATGGGCAGACCAGGAGACGTATGAAGCGCAAAAACGCTTTGAATACCAAAACGGTCCATCAGACCATCCTGAACCATGGCGAGGCCACCGCCTTCGGCCTCTTCCGCTGGTTGGAAAATCAGAACCGCAGTTCCGTTGAAATTACGGGTCTCGCTGAGATAGCGAGCAGCGCCCAGCAGCATCGTTGTGTGCCCATCATGTCCGCACGCATGCATTCGGCCTTCTATCTTAGACGCGTAAGGAAGATTTGTCTGCTCCTGCATGGGCAAAGCGTCCATGTCCGCCCGTAAGCCAATCACTTTGTTGCTTGCTGTACTTTCGCCTTTTATCACGGCAACGACGCCGGTTTTCCCAATACCAGTATGAACTTCGTCGACACCCATCTCATGCAAGCGCTCAGCAACCAAACCGGCGGTTCTGTGAACATCGAATGTAATTTCCGGATGTGCGTGAAAGTCGCGACGCCATTCAAATAGTTCCGTTAGCTGCGTGTCAAAAACTTCAGTGTGAACCATTGGTCTGCCCTCAGAAATGACCTTCAATGACATGATGCTACACGAAAGCGGTCATGATCAATTGGCGGTTCTTCGGTTTCAACAGCAAACTGAACGGCTGTGGTCTGGTGAAGAAGAAAGTAGCCGATGTCACGGCGCCGGGACAGAACAAGGAGCGCGTGTCCATTCAGCAAAGCAAAACGCAGAAACCGGTACGCTTCGAAATTTCCGAAGGTAAACCTGCTTCCGTCGAGAAGTGGATGGAAAATGAGATCATGGTCGGCTCCAAGTATCTTTGGCCAGACCGTCTCCATGAGCGTTTGCACATCTCAGCCCGACAGTATGCCCGGATGGTCCGGGATTGGGTGACGTCCAAGGGACTCCAGGTAAGAGCCTCCTCAAAGGCTGAAACCAGATCAGTGCTATCGTCTACGACACCCACGTCGCGATTGATCTGGAACGCAATTGTGAGGTCGTGGTGTTCATAATGCCTCCGACTTGAGACATAGCCGGGAAACCAGCCGCCGTGACCGAATACGGGACCGTGCGAGGACCACCGGAAAGAAACGCTTGGTTGTGGTCGTGATCCGCCACATCATGGCTGTGGCCGTGCATCGCCCAGAACAAGTCTTCCTCAAACCCATGCGAATGGCCATGGTTCTCGACCATTTCCAGATGGTCTTGGATCGTCTCAAATATCGCCGGTGCGTGAGAGAATGATGGCGTTACGGACCAAACGACCAACGCGAAACAGAGGGCAGCCAAGCCAACTCTCTGAATGTGCTCGTAAGCCTGTTTCATCACGTCTGTCTGCCCGGTGATCGCAGCTTTATGCGGCTGCCACGATTTTGTTCATTTCTACCGTAGTGTGCGCCGCGTGGTCAATTCCGCCCAACAGGCTCTTGTATTCGTCTGGTGATCTTGGAGCTGTTGAAGCGACCGAGACGATGACTGAATAGTACCCCGGGCCGACCTGCCAGATCTGCAGATCAGTGATCTTGTCAGTATCGCTTTCGATTGCATCGCTCATCACCGAGCTTCACTCAAAGACGTGCGCGCAAGGCTTTTTCACGAAAACCTGACATGGGCGCTATGTCCTAACCGCCACGTGGCGAAGGTTGCTTTCCTTAGTCATGCGGTAGGTTGCGGCTCGCTTGAATTTCCTGAACGCGCTCAGGCCAATTGGATCGGATATAGGCGAGAATGTCCCAAATATCATCATCGGTGAGAGCATCCCCAAATCCGGGCATGCCACTCGCAAAGCCGTCGATGCCACGCGTGGCTAACGCCATTTCACCTCCTAGCCGAGTGTATTCGAACAGAAGCTGGTTGTCGTGGTGCCATGTATGCCCGGTCTCGTCATGTGGCGGCGCAGGAAGAATACCGTTGTCGTCAGGCGTCTGCCAATCCGGCTGACCTTCGAGATCGGCGCCATGGCAGGACGCGCAGTACTCGGCGTAGAGGGTCTGCCCTTTGGCCAAGTTCCGGTCCTCCATTTCGTGACCAGCACTTGCACCCGTTGCGAAGCTGGCAAATGTGACGATTAAAAAGTTCCACTTGATCATTGGATACCTCAATTCGGTAGGGTCAAGACGCTAGTGAGCGTCGCGGTTGCTGCAAGGACCACCAGAATGATTACGGCTTCGATTTCAATGGAGCGTGCCAGGTGGCGGGCAGCTTTGTCGTCCCCGGACTGCATGGCCGGAACGAAGCGGAGCTTGTTTGCGGCTGCCAACGTCAAGACCAAGACAACGAGTGCAAGTTTGATCAGCAGAGTCTGCCCGTAACCCGTTGTCAATAAATCCCGGAGATCGCCCAGCAACATCCAGGCCATCAGCAGTCCCGCCAAAATCAATGCAGGGACAATAACCGAAGCCACCTGTCCAAACCGATGTCCCAACATGGCCGCGTTGCTCAGATATTCTGGCCGTTGAGATAGAGTACGTAATGGTCCAAGGACGCCGATCCAAAACGCGACCCCCAGAAGGTGCAAGAGCAACAGCACACGGAGGCCGGTTATCTCCAACTCGGGGACATGCCCAATCTGGGCGAATGACCATAGGGCGATCATTCCACCGGCAAGCGCGATCCATTGGCCGATAAGGGGCATGAATATTCCGACGATCATCAAAATCGCCCCGACAACCCGATAGACGAGAACGTCGCCAACCGGGGTCTGCCACAGCAGGCCGAGCATTTCTGGATCGGTCATACCATCAACTTCGCCCGTCAGGGCTGCGCCGCGAAGCATGAACCCAAGGACAGAGCCCGCAAGCGCAAGCGCCGCCAACAGCGCAATCTGACCACGCATTCTATCGCTGAGAGGCGACACCAAGTCGGTAAAAGCAGTCCGAATGATCAACAGACCAGTCGCACCACTAATGCCGACATACAGCATGAGCTTGGACAGTATTGCGCCTATTCCCCAGATATCGGGCATGGTCAGTCCACTGTGAATGTGAACTCGCCCTGCATGGCGTGCCCGTCCGCACCCAAGCCCCGCCATTCAATGCGATATGTGCCTTCGCCCATGCTTTGAAGCGGGAGCGCGAACGCGCGCCCAAAGCTTGTCTGGTCTCCTAGGTCGAGCGTGACGGTATGCGCCTCCTGATGGATCATGTTAACCTTTGTCAGGCGAATATCATCTGTGAAATTAAAGCTGATCTCAGAGGGTACTTCGGCAATAGTCGCGCCGTCTTCGGGTGTGGTGGTGTCCACACTCGAATGGGCAAAAGCGTTGGTGGCAAGCATGGAAATCAATGCAAATGTGGTGAGCTTCTTCATTCGGAGGTTCCTCAGTTTATTCCATTAGCGCGCTGGATTTCGCGGATGTAGTCGATGACCATCGTCACGTCACCGCGGGTCAACCCTTCAACAGCAGGCATGTCGCCAAACTGCCAGTGGTGGCTTCTGACGCCCATTGCGACCGCGCGTTGAAAGGACTCGTCTGCATGATGGCTGGGTTCATAGATAATATGGATCAGCGGTGGCCCCGAGCCTTCTACGCCGACTGCGTTGCGACCGTGGCATGCGGCGCATGCGTTTTCAAATATACGCTGCCCGATGGCCGCATTCCCTTCAATAGGCGGCATCTGAATTGCCACCATCGCGTCGCCCTCGACAGGTGCCGACTGCGCAGCGTCCTCAACCGGTGCGGGACGTAGACTGATGTAGGCAGCGATGGCTACCACGGCGCATGTGCCGATCAGGAGATATTTTCGGTTCATGTACTGGTCCTAACCTTGTGTAACAGAGCGGTGCCGCAGTTAAATCGCAGCACACTGGAACGTGTTCACTGCCGTGAACAGCGTCGGAATTCTGTTTCAAGTGTTAGGTGGCCTGTCCGGGTTGTCCGGTTCATTGAGCGTCGAGAGGCTTGCAACCTGTAGTGCCAACACGACCGCAGTTTGGCTAAGTTTGGTTTCGGAAGCCAGTGTCGTGAGCGCGATAATGTTACACAGGAACGGATTGCATCCTTCATGTGCTGCGCTGTCCGGCTCATGCTGCCCGGTTTCGCTAGGAGCAACCAACCCGTGGTCAACATGTTTCGACTCAACACTCATGGCCACGTGATCAATACAATGTCCGCCAACGCAATCACTGGACAGCGCATGCGCGACGTTTCCAAACCCCACAAAAAGGATCAGAAAAACCGTGAGAACTGTCGTGGTTATTGGTCGAAGGTACTTCACGTGGCGAAGCTACCCCGGATTCTGACCGAACACAACGCGCGGGCCAAAGGACCGCGCAACGCCCAGTGTTCCACTACCGGGTACGCAGTTGAGAAAGCACAGGGCAGGAAACATTCCCGCATTTTTTTTCAGTTGAAATAGGTGGCCGAGCTGATCCCAGCCTCCCGGCACACTTCAGCAACCGTCTTGCCGTCCTCAACCTGCTTCAAAACAAACGCTTTCTGTGCGTCCGTAAATCTCGCTGCTTTCATTGCTTCCGCTCCTTCTCCCAGCCAGGGATTTGTCTCGGAGAACTTTAATCACTAATGGACGGACTACTTGGATTTCAGAGCAGCCTGAACGAATGGCGACGCGTCGCCACCCGATATGACAGATGCCCAAAGATATTTCTCTAGGCCATCGCTCTCGCTGCTACAGTCCTATTGTGGCTGTGAACTAATGACACCGGAGCCCAACTTCGTCGCGATCACCAAAACAGTTCGGTTCGCTCAGAACTTTCCGACATAACCGTACAGAAGCGGTGCCTTTTTGCAGAACTTCTCTCTCTACTTCAAATACGTATTGAACCAAGCAATCGTCCGTTCCCAAGCCAGATTTGCCATCTCTTCATCATAGCGTGGCGTACTGTCATTGTGGAAACCGTGATTGGCATTTTCGTAGATGTAAGCCTCGTAGGTTTTGTCATTGGCCTGCAGTGCGGCCTCGAACGCTGGCCAACCCGCGTTGATGCGATCATCAAGCTCTCCCATTTGGATAAGCAGCGGGGCCTGGATTTTCGCCACATCCTCGGCTGCTGGCTGCCGTCCGTAGAAAGGTACACCCGCGGCCAGTTCAGGGTAGGCCACAGCGATCGCACTCACAACGCCGCCACCGTAACAGAAACCGACCGCGCCGACCTTGCCGGTGCTGTCTTCGCGGTTCAGCAAGTATTCAAAGCCGTTGAAGAAGTCGTTCATCAACTCGACCCGGTCGACCGTCCTTTGTAGTTCGCGCCCGTCTGCGTCATTTCCGGGATAACCGCCTACTGACGTCAGCCCATCCGGTGCCAATGCCATAAAACCAGCTTTGGCCAACCTGCGCGCCACATCTTCGATATAGGGGTTAAGACCGCGGTTTTCGTGGATCACAAGGACTGCCGGTAATGGATCATCCACCCCGGCCGGTCGGACAAGATAGCCCCGTACGTCGCCTGTTCCATTTGGCGAAGGGTAGGTGATGTAGTCGGCGTGGATGTCAGGATCATTGAACGACACCTGCTGCGCCAACGCATAATTCGGACTGAGCATTTTCAGCAGCGCGGCCGCTGTCACGCCTCCAACAGCGAATTTCCCGGCGCGATCCAGAAATTCGCGTTTTGTAATTTTTCCATGGGCGTAGAAATCGTAAAGGTCCAATAATTCCTGGTCGAAGTCTTCTGCCGTCATTCGGGTCATAGTGGATCTCCTGTTAAGACTGGTCTTTCAAATGTTGGGCCGCTGCCATCCGGCTGATGGATCGCGATCCGTCAGAATTCGGCGTCGCATTGCATAGCATATTATCTCACTGCGAACCCTGAATTTCGACCTCCCAGATTGAGAGGTCGAGTGTTTGATCATTCGATTTAATCCGCCGACGTCGGAAAGCCGGCTTGTCCTTGATTAACGTCGCCGTAGTCAAAGTACTTGGCGTTATTTTTCTGGAATTCCCACGCGGCGTCCAGCCAACGGCGCACTGAACTATCGCCGTTTGCCTCGGCTTTTTCAGCGACCTTGTTTAACGCGTCCGGCGTTGCGGCGCGCAACTCATCCAAAAGGCCTTGGGGCCACGTCAGGTGCTTAACTCCGGACTGTTCCAGACGTTCAATCGCTTTGCCTTGGATGCTGAGCCGTTCTGCCTGCGTATCAAGAATGGCTGCCTTTGCCACGGCTTCGATCAATGTGCGCTCATGGGCGGGGATGCTTTCCCAAAAGCCCCTGTTCACCACCAGTTCAACCGTCAGCGTTGGCTGGTGCCACGACCCGGAATATTTGTAAGGCAGGCCGACGTCAGAAAGGTTGGCCTCGGCATCAGTTTTGCCCTGCTGCCCTGAAATGAGTTTCAGGAACTGAATGTCATCTGCGGGCATGTTCAATTCGAACGCATCAATGTTTCCGTTTTGGAACATGGTGTGCGGGATCACGCCCGGAGCGAATCCGCCAAAGGTAAGGGTCTCGGGCTCGAACTGAATAGGATTGTCGGGGTTTGTGGCGGGATCACACACCGCAGATGCGTCCTCGCATCTGGTCTGACGACCGATGTTCGGCGTCGTGACGCCCAGTTTGGCGCAAGCTTCCGTCATGACCGCAGCAGCAGAGTCGGGCCAGCGAACGATCATAGGGGTTTCGCAGACTTTCAGTAGCGCGTCTGCATTGCTCAGATGGGCGTCTGTATCCGGGTCGGGCAGTGGATTGGGGAAAAAACCGGGGCCCTGAGCCGTCGTGATTGCAACCGGTATTGTAACGACATTTCCGTCAAAGGTTTCGTCGTAAATCTGCTGCTGCAGCGCTAAGCCGCCGCCATAGAACAGAAACGAGGCGTATTCGTCAGGTGCCATGCCAAATGGCAAACCGCCGGACAACATTTCACCAAACGCCAAACCCGATTCAGCAGGAATAGCCAAAGCGGCGTTGATACCGCCCTCTTCAGCCCCGGCCGCAACCGCATTGTACAGGTTGCCCATAGCCTTTCGGTCGATCAGCTGTGGTTTGACATTGTGCTCGTCAAACGGATTGACTTTGCCCGAGGCGTGAACCTGAAAAGTGATCCCAAAAGGTTCCAGAATCTCATTCGCCTTCAAGACAAAGGCATTTCCGGGCCCGCCGATTGGGTGCGCCCCGCCCGGCGCGGCATCCGTAAATTGCAGCGGTGCGTATCTTGATTGGACCTGGATCGTTGTTTCAGCAATGGCCTGTGAGGCAAGTACAGTCGTCGCGGCCGTTATCAGCGCAAGCGGTTGGCTGGACTTCAGTTTCATAGTTTTCCTCCCGTTTTCGTAAACCTGAATGTCCAGCCATGAAATCTTCGTCGGGGTTTGCGTATTATCCGCTTCGATCAAGCCCGCGACACCGAAACGATGACGCCGACAAAACAGCGTTGACGACAGGCATTCACCCTCAAACGAATGTCGCAATTCATCTGTATCCCCGCGTTATTTCAACGCGGGATCATGACAGCGTAGAAGGCTGAAAATCTGGACAGGACCAAGGTGTACTCGGCGCTGAATATCATTTTTTGAATGACTGCTCAATCTTATTTTTGAATGATCGCTCAAAAATATTTGACGGGCTTCTTGCCGGTCAGAAAGCCAACTCAGGATAATGGCGCATGGAATACGCGCAGCTTGCGAGTTTCTTTGTGCTACCCAAGAATTTCGCAGTGGACTTGGTGCCTATCAAACCCTGCGGCCTACAATGGGATGTAAACGCCATGCGTTCCTGAGGACGGCCCAAAGCTGACTTTGAGCACGGTCATCGGATATTGCGACCGCAGCCCGCTTTTTGGACATTCGCCGCGCACGCAACATCAGCGGCTGTTCAAATCCCTGCGTCGAGGCAAATCCTAAACCGAAGACACTTGCCGTCAGTATCAAAGACATCGCTAAGGCGCCGAGCTTCTGTTTGAAGCCAATCTCCCACCGAGAGTTTAAGCGCGCCTTAGCGCTGCCCTGAAGCGACTGCTTATCTCATGGACCTGGACCTATGTCCTAGGCCCGATACGCGGCCTCCAGCACCTCGGCGGCGCGATAGATCGTGGCCTCGTCGTGGTGACGCCCGCTAAGCATCGCGCCGATTGGTCGGCCATCACTGGTTTTGCCCACCGGCACCGACAGTGACGGATGCCCGGTCGCACAGAAAGGAGAGGTGTTTCCGACCATCTCGAAAGCGCGCGCCACGATCTCTTCATCCGGCGCACCCTCAGGCGGCAATTTACTGGCCGCCATCGGGGTGGTTGGCATCAGCAGCAAATCATAGTCGGACAGTACATCATCATAGGCCTTGGTCAGAGCACGGTTGAGGTTCTGTGCCTTGCCATAGAACCGTCCCTTGTTGCGCGATGACATGTAGTGCCCGGTCAGCAAGCCCAGCTTCAGCGTAGGCGAGAACTCATCTGCGTGATCGCGCCATTTGGATTGGGCATCCAGCAGGCTTTCGACAAAGAGGCCTTTCATATTGGTTCCATAGGCGTTCTGCCGCATCATCAGCTCGGTCGCGCCTTCGACGAAAATCGGTGTCCAGATTGCTCCACCGGCGGCATGCATCGGAATGGATATTTCTTCGACAACGGCACCTGCATCCGCCAGTTTCCGACCTGCTTCGCGTACCCGATCTTCCACCTCATCTTCAGCTCCGGGATGACCGAACCCTTCGCTGACAATCGCGACCCGCAGCCCCTCGGCGCCCTGACCCAAAGCACCGGTATAATCCTGCGCAGGAGCGCCGTTCTGACGCGGGTCCAGCCCGTCGGGTCCGGCCAGGACCTCCAGCATCTGGGCGTTTTCCGCCACGGTCCGCGTCATCGGACCGACATGATCAATGGTCGTGTCCACGGCGAGAATGCCGGTGTAAGGCACCAACCCGTGGGTCGGTTTCATCCCGACAATCCCGCAATAGGAGGCCGGAATGCGAATCGAACCGCCCTGATCGCCGCCGGTGGCCATATCCACGATACCCACCGCAACCAAAGCCGCTGACCCAGAGGATGACCCGCCCGCGTTATGCCCCGGCACAACCGGGTTTTCGACAATCCCCTGCGCCGCGGTATGACTGCCCCCCGAGGCGCAATAGTACTCGCAAGCCGCCTTGCCAGTGATTTCGGCCCCGGCATCCAGCAGACGGGTCACCACCGTGGCATCAATCTCGGGCACATACCCGTCCAGTACGGTCGAGCCGACCTGCATTGGCCAGTCGGCCACGCATGTGTTGTCTTTGATCGCGACGGTTTTTCCTGCCAACGGCCCTTCGGCCTTGCCCTTGATGCTGCCCTGAACGGCCCAGGCACCATAAGGGTTGTCGGCGGGGGTCGGCACGGTGTGGACGCTGCGCGGATAGGACGGCGCCGGATGGGGCTCGTCCATTTCTTCAACAGCGTCATAGGCATCCAACAGACCCTGCATCAGATCGTTGAAAGTCTGTGCCGAGGCGTCGGACAGATTCATACCCAGTTCAGCTGCCGCTGCTTGAACGTCTGAATTTGAGGGCCTTTTAACAGTCATGATCTTCTCCCTGAAATGTGGTCGAGTTTGTTGTTCAGCCGGTCGCTAGTGCTCCGGAAAGGCTTTGAAAACTGTGTGAACAAGCTCCGTCAATGTAGCTCGATCTGGTTGGGTAACGGCCAACACGTTCATCCCCTGCGCCATACAGAGGAGGTATGTAGCCCGACCTTGCGGGTTGTCCCACCCGGCGCGTTCCAGCGCATTCCGGAAAGCTTGCTCGAGAAGATCGAGATGCTCCAGCATGATTGTGCGCACCTCGTCGTTGTTGCGGCCCAATTCCATCAGGGAATTGGTGCCCAAACAGCCAAAGCGCCGCCGACCTGTCAGAATGCCTTCGACGATGAAATGAAAATAGCTGCGGATGCCTGCAATCCCATCCTCGGCCGCATTGATCCTGTCGATACCTTCGGTCGTCACCTTTTGCAGGTATGCGCGAACGGCGGATAGAAACAGCTGATCCTTCTGCCCGTAAGTTGCATAGACGCTGCCGGGATTCAGGTCCATCGCCCGGCAAAGATCTGTCATCGCGCTCGCCGCATATCCTTTCTCCCAGAATACCTCCACGGCCTTCAGCAATGCCGCGTCCGCGTCAAACGTCTTGTGGCGACCCATCCAAGCTCCCTCGGCGTAATTTCACATCAGCTATAGAAATTTCTTGAATGTAAATTCAAGAAAAATGCATTGCAAGACCCATACGACGAACCCGGCGCAACCCGGCAAGGAGAGTGACCAGCCCATCAAAGCCGCTGTGTTCGACACTTATGGCGCGCTGTAGGACGAGCATTCCGTCTCAGCGATCACCGAGGTGGAGTTCCTGGGACATGGCTGCCTTTTTATGCAGATCTGGCGGTTGAAACAGTTGGAATACACTTGGCTGCGATCGCAAATGGCGGACTATAGCAGGTTTTGGGGCCTGTCGGCGAAAAGTCTGCGCTTTACGCTCAAGGCGATCAGGCTGGAGTATGACAGGGACCGGGCTCAGCGGATCATGGCCAAATACAACGAGCTTGATCCATACCCTTCGGCCCTTTCGACTCTGCAGGACCTTTCCGAGCTGCCATGGGCGATACTATCCAAAGGCAATCAGGAAATGCTGGACGCGCTGGCCGAAAACACCGGGCTGAAACCGCATCTTGAGGCAGGTGTCAGCGTCGGCCGCAATCAGGTGTTCGAACCCAACTCCAAAGCTTGCGACCTTGTCGAGGAAACACTGGGCGTGGCGCTGGAACATGTCTCGTTCGTGTCACCCAAATCCTTAGATGCGACTGCCGCGAAGTACTATGGGTTTATCGGACCCACGGACTGTCGACTTTGCCGTCATTCGTTCAACCATGGGCGCTGGCACGAGAGAAAAACGTGCCCCGGCCCTCGACCGGAGCACGGTTATCTTGAAACCAGAGCGCTTTAGAAATCCCCGGTTCGGTCGTTGATAACAAAACCGGTCTCGGACAGCACGAATTTGTGAGCGGTCAATCTGATCCGTCTGGACCGGAGGCATAACCCCGGAACTGGTCGCCGCCGTCTTTTTACTGGCCGAGATACTTTGAAACTTACCGTAGCCCATTCCATGAGCGGAGTGGGTTTTCCTATGGCTGGCCTAGAAACCATTGCCAAAGCAGTCGCGATGCGGGCGGAAAATCAGTTGTCTATGGAGTATTTGGGGCATAAGCATCCCGACAAAAATTTTGGATACGTGACATATCCAATCGAAAACGGCGACTGGGCTATTGTTCCGTTACACGACAAAAGTGAACCCCCGAAAACAACCCCGCCTTGCGTCCAAATTATGTTCGCGGACCGCCTAATTGAACGTGTCCTTGAAAAACTCAACGCAATGGTGTCCGAACAGCCTATTCCGGTCTTTGAGGACCATCGCCCCAACCCGCCTGCTAACGAATACGCGCCCTGTTCCGACTTTTTCAAGAAGTGGGAAAAGGATGAACAAGATCGTTGGGTCTATGTCGGACTAGATCACGGCGAAACGCAAGAGTTTTTAAAGCTCCAAGGCCTGACTCTTGTCGGCGATGACTTGGAAATCAATGAGGATGGTGTTGTTGCCAACGAAGCCGATGACGAACGCTTTCTGCAACTCGATGATCGGTATGAATTGGCACGCAAGAAGCGTATTGACGAAAAACGGAGTGAAACAACCAACTAAAAATCGGTCCGCGCGGCTAAGTTTGGCAACCATCCCGCGCGGACCTTCACTTTAGAACCTAAGAAAGGAAACAAGGATGCCCCTTGACAATTTGAACGAACTCAAAGAGCAACGCGCAGGCAAGATTGCTGAAATGCGCCGGATCAACGAAAAAGCTGTGGGCGACAACCGCGACTTGTCCGGCGAAGAGCGTAAGCGCTTCGACACTCTGGAAACTGAGGTGCACGTTTTGAACGCCCGTCTGAGCGACGCTGAGAAGCTCGCAGAGTTTGAAAGGCTGGAGGCACACGCAGATTCCATTAGCGGCGATGCGGTGGCACTGCGTTCTCTGAATGACTATTCTCTGTCCAAGGCACTGAGCGAGAGCCGTTCCGGTACTTTGACGGGCGTTGAGGCAGAGTGGCACAAAGAGTTGGGCCGGGATCGCGCTGAAGTTCGCGGTGTCATGGTTCCCACCCAAATCATCCTTGGTGGAGATTCCCGCGCCCTGACTACCGCTGGTACTGCCGGTAACATGGTGGCAACCGATCTGGCTGCGATGACAGATCGTCGCCGCGCTGCGCTGAAAGTGGAGATGATAGGGGCGACCGTCTTGCGTGGTTTGAGCGGCAACTTGGAATAGCCCCGCCTTGTCGGTTCCGGCACTGCCGCATGGGTGCCCGAACATATTGATGCCACCTTCGGCAAGAAGGCCATGGGCCCCAAGACGGTATCAGCTGAATATGAATTGTCTCGCCGCATGTTGCTGCAGGCAAATCAAGCTCTCGAACCGATCCTTCGCGCTGATCTGGCTTACTTGCTGGCCCAAGCTTTGGACAGTGCGGCCATCCGTGGCGGCGGTGCCAACGAACCCACAGGCGTCTTGACCGATGCTGATGTAAACAGCGTGCCCGGTGGTGCATTCAGTTCCGATATCACGGCAGACCTGATTGCGGCCTTGGAAACCGACAATGTGTGTGGAACCGCAGGCTTTCTGACAAATCCCGACATCATGAACAAAGCTCGCAAGACCAAGGATGCAGACAGCCGTGTAATCCCGATTTCCGAATTGTTTCATAACGAACGTGTCGAAAGCTCTACTCAGGCTCCTACTGACATTGGGGCTGGATCAGACAAAAATGCGCTCATCTATGGTGAATGGTCATCAGGTCGATCCGGATGTGTCCCACACACCCACAGTTGCACCCGGTTCAGTCGATATCGCAGGCAGCCACGATGCCGACGCTGACACGTCGCATGATGGTGCTGTTTCGCAGGGTGCTGCACCCGCTCGGGTCATTGACGGCGCGCATCACGATGACCCGGATACGTCCTACGGGGCGACAGTCACGCCAGGCGGCGTGGATGTGGATGGCGACCATCATGTTGATGGAGATACATCCCATAATGGCGCTGTATTACAGGGTGGGGCACCTGATCAGAACATCGGCGGCACGCACCAGTCTGATCCAGATGCCGCCCACGATCCGTCAATCGACGTTGGGCCGGTCGGTATAAGTGGCGATCATCATGCAGATGGCGACCAATCGCATGACGGTGCGGTTTCACAAGGCGCATCACCAGATCAGGCCGTAGGTGGCGAACATCAAACCGATCCCGATGTATCCCATGACCCAACAATCAGCGCTGGCTCGGTCGGTCTCAGCGGTGATCATCACACGGACGCAGATGCATCACATGGGGGCACTTTAACACCCGGTGCGGTGGACATCACCGGTGATCATCACGCGGACAGAGATCATTCCCATTCTGGCACTATTACAGCAGGTGTCGCACCGGGGACGCCTGTCTCTGTGTTTCAGGCGGTTTTTGACGCTGCATGGGTCATTCCCCAGTTCGAAGGAACGTGGGTGGAAGCCGTTGAATATGCGTCTTGGACAACGCCCACTGGATACTCGGCCAAATGGTAGGCCGACATTCGCGGTAAACTGGAGAGAACGACATGACAAATCGCCCAAGTTTTGAAATTCATGAGCACGATTCATTAAAGTTTCAAGCCATCGTCTATGAGTCAAAGAGCAGCAAAATCACTTAACCCAAGGTACTCAGAGATCTGACGGGTGCCACGGCGGAAGCAAGTGTCACCATTCCGGGCGGCGTGAGAGTGGACGCTGTTTGCCAGATACCGCAGCCGACCACAGCAGTGGTAAACGTGTTCTTTGCCGAGGGCAGTTTTAGCGGTCATCCGGGGAAGTACGAGTGCAAAGTCCGCGTTCTGGCACCCGGTCAACGTAGTCAAACTGTGTTGGTCGTGCGTTTCACAGTCCGGGATGCCGACTGAAAACAAAGTGCGGGTAAGTTGTCGCATTAGTGTGGTTCAAGGGTGGTGAATGTTTTTTTTGACGCTCTACCATCTGGTGAATATGGCCGCCAAGCGGCAATTGTGACTGTATTTTTTGATAGAGGTATCAATGTACTTAGTATTGGCTTCCGCACTTTCATTGGCCTGCCTGGTGGCCACTATTTTTGGAGTAGTTCTGCAATTTAAGAAGGGTAGGCGCAAAAGGGATTCATGATCATCCCGAGTGCATTGCTCGTTTGGTTCATTGGTTTAGGAACTATCGGGAACATGATGGGAAACGCCGACGCTCAAGAGACAGGTTTTCTAAATCGTGGGGATCAGCAGGCAGCTATTGAGGCTGGGTATTCCGATGCAGAAGCCTGGTCCGCTCGGAAAGCTGAGATCGCGGCCGGAGAAGCCGCTCAAAAACGCGCTGATGAACAAGAGGCAGCTCGGTTGGCCGAGGAGGCGGAGAGATTGGCGACCGAAGCTGCGGAGAAAGAAGAAGCCGAGCGCATAGAGCAAGAGCGTGTTGCCAAGGAACGTGAGGCCGCCGAGAAGCGTTTGGCCGAGGCTAAAGTTGCCGAGGAAAAGAGAAAGGGTTTTCAATGCTTTAGTGCATGGGGCGGTTCTCATCCCGGTTTCAAACGTTCGGTCAAAGACCTGATGAGAGATCCAGATAGTTTTGAAGAAATCGAGACACGTATCGCCCCTGTTTATGCCGAGGGATATCACTCGCTGATCATGACATATCGGGCCAGGAATGGGTTTGCCGACATGAACGTCAGCGAAGCACTCGGGTTAGTTCGCAATTCGGATTGTATGGCGACGGTTGTTTCTGTGGAATAGTTGACCCTTAGTCTGTCTAAATAGGCGCGCACGCTCATCTAGTTAGGCGCGCCGCGCTATAGCCATGCGCATCGGAGCGCTTGTACGCCCTTCCTGAAGGTTGCACATTTTTCAGTGCAATATCCGTCAAAGGCATCAAATAACCCGCCAAATTGATCACATCGGTTATACCAACACTTTTTTCGGATGGAAGCGGACAAATGCGGAACAACCCAGACTCCCAAAAGTGGAAATTTCTGCAAAACAGACACATCGCACAATCTTGGACAGATTTGGAAGGTAGTATGGTGCCCGGGGGCGGAATCGAACCACCGACACGAGGATTTTCAATCCACTGCTCTACCCCTGAGCTACCCGGGCACGGGAACGGTGTTTGCCGTTGGGTGGAGGCCTTCTATGACTTGCACCAGGCAGTGTCCAGAGGCTTTTTACATTTTTTCAGTGCGGGCGCGGTTGTGGGGCTTCGTCTTCCGGGCCGTCCGCATCGACCTCGTCTTGGCGCTGCGACGGAACAGCGTACGAGCCGTTCAGCCATTTGGCAAGATCGACATCCGCGCACCGTTTCGAGCAGAACGGACGGTAGGTCGCCTGCGTGTTCTCACCACAGATCGGACAGCTCATTTCAGCACCTCCGACAAAGGCAGTCGGGCGCGTTTGCGTTGCAATTCGTAGTGACCCAACGGCGTCCAACCGGCCAGAACGGTTTCGATCGGGTCGGACCGGAATGCGGCACGCAGGGCGGATTCGAAGCCCCTCCGGTCTTTCTTCGGCATCGGCGCGAGGTCCAGTGTGATCTGTCCACCCAACCCGCGTACGCGTAGTGCGCGCGGCAGAGTTTTGGCGCAGGCGAAATTGGCTTTGGTTCCGGCAGCTAATGAGGTATCGGCCCCGGTGTTGACATCCACGGCAATCAACGCCCGTGTCGGCTGGATGTACAAATGCCCTCCGCCCGGCAGCGTTTCGGTGATACCCAGAGTGGTCTCGAGAGCGTCCAGCACGCCATGCGTTTCAAAACCACCCGCCTGCGTCACGACCTCAGCCGGGTCGGTCCAGTCGCGCCAGGCCAGGACATGTGGTCCGTCGCCATCCTCAAGCCGTTCGGTTTCAGTTCCGGGATCGTTCATGACCTGATCCGCCTGCGCGCGCATGGCGTTGATGTCCTCGGCAATCTCGGCCGCGTCCTCGCCCTGGCAGCAAGAACGCAGGATCAGCCCGTATTCGCTGCCCTCCATGACCTCATGCGCAACCTGCAGCAGACGGTCGCGTTCTGCGTCATCGCGGATGCTGCGCGATACATTCAGCCCGGGCGCATTCGGCGTAACGATTGCGTAGCGGCTTTTAAACAGGATCCGATCTGTGACGGGCAAAGCCTTGCCCGGCTCGGCATATCCCGTCACCTGCACCAAAAGCGTGGCACCAGAGGCAAGCCCCTTGACCTGACGCAGGAAGGCCGGGCCGTCGGGCGTTGTCAGGAACATGCCGCCTTGTCCTTTGACAGGACGGTCAGCGCGCGCGCGATACACCGTTCCGGGTGGTGGCGCGTCTGCGGAAATCAGAAAATCGTCCAGCATGCCATCCACCATCAGGGCTGCGGCTTCACGATTTTCGATATGGTCCAGAATGATTGTACGGCCCTTCATGGTGCCTCACGATACAACGGATAGCCGATGCCCTGCAAAAGTGTGGCCGTTTCCGCCAGTGGCAAACCGACAATGGCCGTGAATGAGCCCGAAATCCAGGGGATGAACGCCCCGGCAGGGCCCTGAATGGCATAGGCACCCGCTTTGCCCTGCCAATCGCCGGTTGCCAGATAAGCATTGATCTCAATATCCGACAAGCGTTTGACCTTGACCTGCGAGACCACGTCGCGCTGCAGGATTTTCTCGCCCCTGCGCACAGCGACCGATGTAATAACCCGGTGGCGTCGCCCGGATAGTGAATGCAGGAACTCAGCTGCCTGCCCGGCATCATCGGGTTTGCCCAAAATCCTGCGACCCAAAGCAACCGTGGTGTCGGCGCACAGGGTGATATCCTCTGTCCCGGCTTGAACCGCCCGCACCTTTTCGCGGGTGATACGGCTGCAATAGGGAACCGGCAGTTCGCCCTTCATGGGCGTTTCATCGATTTCAGGGGGCTGTATCGCATCGGGCCGAACGCCAAGCTGCGCCAGCAGGTCCAGCCGCCTAGGGCTGCCCGATCCGAGAATGAGCGCCATGGGGTGGGGCGTTACTTGAAGCGGTAGTTGATCCGACCCTTGGTCAGATCATAGGGGGTCATCTCGACCTGCACCTTGTCGCCGGCCAGAACACGGATGCGGTTTTTGCGCATCTTGCCTGCCGTATGTGCGATGATCTCATGGCCGTTTTCCAGCTCGACCCGAAACGTCGCATTAGGCAGGAGTTCCTTCACGACACCGGGAAATTCGAGCGTATCTTCCTTGGCCATGTTGTCTCCATAGTTACGTTGCACTCGCAGAATCTGCGAGGATGTGCGCTTAAATGAGCCTATTTCCGCCTTATTTCAAGGCCGGAATCACTAAAGTGCAGAGATTGTGACCGATTCGACTCGGGGGGGCTGCTCGGCCCAGTGGGTGCGGTTCAGCACATGACCATCGGCCCGGACATTGGCGATCGCCTTCAGATCGACATCCGCATAGGTCCAGCCGGGCTGGTTCAATTCGCCTTCGGCCAGAACACCCGTTGCCGGAAACCCTTTGTCCGGCGGGCCAAAGATGCCGCCGGTGCCGGTGTTCTGATCCACGGCCTCGGACCAGGCATTATTGCCAACCAAAGACGCCATGACGGACAGGCATTGAGACTCCAGCGCTCGGGACATCGCACCGATGCGAACGCGCCAGTACCCCGAGAGGGCCTCGGTACAGGACGGAACAAGGATCAGATCGGCCTCGCTCAGCGCCCGGCCCAACAATGGAAATTCGCTGTCATAGCAGATCAGCACACCGATTTTGCCAATCGCGGTGTCAAACAGCTTAAGCGGGCCACCCGGGGCGATGTCCCAGTCTTCCCGTTCGAACCGGGTCATGATTTGCTTGTCCTGGTGGTCGTAGCGACCGTCCGGCGCGTAGAGCATGGCCCTGTTAATCGGGCGTCCCGCGCCGTCCACCACCGGAGCGGATGCGCCCAAGATGTATGTGTTGTGTTCCTGCGCCAAACGCTGATGCAGGGCGCAGGCTTCATGCATCCGATCAGACACAGCGTGAATTGAACGTTCCAGATCACCCGCAACATCGGCACCATCGAGCGTGGACAATTCCATCGCTCCATATTCCGGAAAAACCAGCAGGTCCGCCCCATGGCCCGCAGCCTCGGAAACCCACCGGGCCAGCTTATCTTCGTACTGCGCCCAACTGTCGAGCCAACTGAGGTCATAGGCGGCGGTGGCGACTTTCATGGCATTGGTCCAAAATGGTCAAATCGGCCGGACCTTAAACGGGAATGCCACCAGCTGTATAGACCGTTTCACCCCGCCGTCGTCGGATCAATGATAGTGGTGACTTCGGTTACGACATTGGCCGGAAACCCACTGAGTTCCGCATGCTTGTGGATGGCCTGCTCGCTTTCGGCCAAATAGATGCAAAAAGTCTTGTCGCCCGCGACGTAGGAATGCTCCCACTGCACGCCGGGGATTTGTTCCAATGCTTCATTTGATTTAGCCGACGCGCCGCACAATTCGTCTTTGGACATCGAGCCGACGCCAGGCAGATCGCGTTCAATCACGTAACGTTTCATTTCACTTCCCCCACAGAAAACACAAGGGTAGCACATTTCGATCTAACAATCTGCCCTGCAGCGTCAAAGGTCCCTGATCCAGAACTGCAATGGCTTCTGCGTCTCGGTCTCTTCGCCGATATCTTTCCATGAAAACTGCGCCACGACACCGGACAAAGGCGCATACCCCCGCGCTTTCCAGAACGCATTGAGCGGACGGTAGTTCGTGGGGCGCATCGGGTGATCATCAGGGCGCTGAACACTGCAGAAAGCGCATTTGGACAAACCCAACATGCGGGCATGGGTCTCGCGCAGATCAAAGAACTTGTGACCCACGCCCTGTCCGCGATAGCCGGGCAGTAAAACCGATTCCGCGCAATAGAAGATGTCGGACAGGTTCAGGCCGGCGCCATCGAACGCAGCGGCGAAATCATCGGCATGATCCTCCAGCGGCGCGCCGGTTGACGCACCGACAAGACGATCCCCATCAAACGCGCCGACGACAATGGCCCTTTCGCTGTCGCGGTAGGATTGCAGGTATTTGCGCTCGTATTCCAGATCTCCGTCATAGAGATAGGGCCACGCACGAAACACTTCGATCCGCAGACGCGCAACATCGACCAATGCTGCCTCAAGCGCATCGCCGATCAGGGGGCGAACTGCGGTGATCTCAGCCACCGGACACCTGTTTGGTCCAGTCGGCGAGATTGTAATAGGTCGTTACGCGGGTGATCTGACCGTCATGGAGGTCAAAGAACGATCCGGCAGGCAGCCGGTAGGTCTGGCCATGCGCGTCGGGCAATCCCTCGTCCGTTTCCAGATAGGTGCCGTTGACGATGAACTCGGCAGCCGCGCGGGTGCCGTTTTCAGCCTCAAAGATCACGATGTCCGTCAGGTTTTCGCGATAGCAGCGGTTCATATGGACACAGAAGGCGGCAAACTTCTCTTTGCCGACGCGGATCTGACCTTCGTTTACGTGATGGGCCACATCTTCGGACAGGCAGGCCAGCATGCCATCCACATCTCCGGCATTGAAGGCTTTGAAATAGGTTTCGATGGTCTGGTTCATGATCACTCCGTGGGTTCACCCCAGCGATCTTTCAGATGTTTGATGATCTGATCGCGGGTCTGTCGGTAGTGCGTTAACTTGTCTTCGCGGGTTTCGCCCAACCCGGTAGGGTCCATTATTGGCCAATAATCGACATCGAGGTGGAAAATCCGCGTCAGTTCCAGCGCCCGACGCTGGCTTGCGGGGGACAAGGCGACAATCAGATCAAACGAACTGAGGTCGTCGCCCCATTCCTGCATTTCATCGAAAGACCGCGACCTGTGGCGAGACAGCTCGACTCCCACCTCGTGACAGACCGCGATGCAGAAGCCGTCAATCTCAAGATCATTATGGACACCCGCGGATTGCACATAGGTGCCGGTGCCGTAGAATTTTTTCATAATGCCTTCAGCCATGGGCGAGCGCACCGAATTGTGGTCGCAACAGAACAGAATAGACTGTGGCAGAGGGCTCACCCGTCACCCCCCGAAATGCAGGACGCAGATCAGTGTGAACAGGCGGCGGGCGGTGTCAGTATCAACCTCGGCTTTCCCTTCCAGCCTTTCCTGCAAAACCCGGCTGCCTTCGTTGTGGATGCCACGCCGGGCCATGTCGATGGTTTCGATCTGACTGGGCGGCAGAGATTTCACCGCATCGAAATAGCTTTCACAGATTTGGAAATAGTCCTTGACCACCTGACGGAAGGGCCCGAGCGACAGGTGAAACTCGGCTGCCTTTTCTGCGGCTTCAGTAGCGACATCGAACACCAGACGCTTGTCGCGAATTGAAAGCTGCACGTGGTAGGGACCATCCGGCACAACGCGATCATCGCGCTGGGGCAGTTCGAACGAGTTATCCTCGAGCAGATCATAGATTGCGACTTTACGCTCCTGCTCGATCTCTGGGGTTGGCGGCGGCAGGTTTCTGTCGTCCAGTTCGATATGCGATATGCGGGTCATGTCATGCTGTCCTGTCGGGTCCGACACGGTTTAGCGCGAGCCTGCACCAGGAGCAACGCAGGTTACGCGAATTTGCAAACACCAATGTCAAAGCGGATGCGCAATCGGGTCGACCGCATGTTTCTTCAAGAGAACATCGACCAACGAACCGGAGTTGATCTTTTTCCCTGCAAGAACCTGTCGAAACCAGGACCCAAAGAAATGAATGGACATTTTATCCTGCCATTCCAGGTGATCCAGCTTTGAGATATCGGGATCATTCCAGAGGTTCCTGAACCTCAGCGGGATCGAATAAAGCTGCTGGCGGTGGACATGCATGGAGCGTTCCGGGGAACCATTAAGAAAGTGAAAAAGCATCGGCGGACCAAATGTAAAAAGTGGCAAGCTCCAGTATGTTGAGCTGCCAAAAAGAGCCAGATAGTTCTCTTTTTTCTCATTGGGCCACCACGGTGGGACAAGATCACTATGAAAGGCGAAGTCGAGCATGCCTTTCAGGGCGGGGCTGTCACTGGGCAGGGCCAGAACACCACTGTTGATCCGCCTTTGCCTTTTGTGGGCATGAGGGAACAGATACCCCTCGCGGGTTTCAAAGGGTTTGACCGCGTAGGCATCTGCGTCCACCCAGATGTAATCCGTCAATTCGAGCAGCTTTAACCGAAACAGATCCGAGTGAACGGCAGCAGATCGCTTGATCGGATCTCTGTAGATTTCCGCGGTGTCGAAAATCTCGCGGGCGTCCCGCACTTCCACAAAGTCCGGAATATCCTGCACGTCACCATAGTGGTACAAAATCGGCCGTTGATCCAAATCCGCAAATGACTTCAGGCAAAGACGCTCAAGGTAAGAAAGGCGGCTTCCAATCCAAAGCGTAGCAACCCGTTCCAAATCTCTCTCCATCCACGTCCTGAAACACAGCTATTTCAGAATATTTCTGAATTCAAACCGGAAAGCCGCGATCAATTCAGAGCCCCGACTCACTGTCTGGATTTTGACACGGTGTATGAAAAAACCGGCGTTTCTAAGTATTCAGGCGATCCAGCCGCGCTGTGACCGAAAGCCCATGCGCTTCTAGGCTTTCGGAAGCGGCCAGCTGCGCTGCGGCTGGACCGATGGCCCTTAAGGCCGCCGGAGTCATTTGACTAAGTGTGGTGCGCTTTAAGAAATCCAGCACGCTCAGGCCTGACGAAAAGCGCGCAGAACGCGCAGTGGGCAGCACATGGTTGGGGCCGCCAACATAGTCACCGATCGCCTCGGGTGTGTGTTGTCCCAAGAAGATGGCCCCCGCATGTATGGTCTTCTGGCTGAGCGCGACCGGATCAGTCACGCAAAGTTCCAGATGTTCGGGTGCAATCCGGTTGGACAGTACAGCCGCCTCGTTCAGATCTTGCACCGTGATCACCGCGCCGAAATCACGCCAGCTGGCCCCGGCAATCGCGCGGCGTTGCAGGGTTTCAAGCCGGTTATCGACGGCCTGAGCGACGGCCTGACCAA
Organism: Ruegeria sp. AL1; assembly: GCF_056540905.1. Lineage (NCBI taxonomy): Bacteria > Pseudomonadati > Pseudomonadota > Alphaproteobacteria > Rhodobacterales > Roseobacteraceae > Ruegeria > Ruegeria sp. AL1. The sequence continues at coordinate 143,488 of NZ_JBQFXP010000011.1, read as the reverse complement.
ACGCGGCATCATCGGTGATCAGGATCGATTGCGCGCTTTCGTCATGTTCAGCCTGGCTCAGCAGGTCCAGCGCAATCCAGTCGGGATCGTTGTCCTTGTCGGCGATCACCAGAATCTCGGACGGCCCTGCGATCATGTCGATGCCCACCTTGCCGAAGACGCGGCGTTTTGCGGCGGCCACAAAGGCGTTGCCCGGGCCGGTGATCATGTCCACGGGCGCGATAGAGGCCGTGCCATATGCCAACGCGGCGATCGCCTGTGCCCCGCCGATGCGGTAAATCGTATCCACTCCTGAAAGCCTCGCCGCCAACAAGACCAGCGGATTGACCTGTCCGTCCGGCGTTGGCACCGCTATGGCCAGCCGTTCGACCCCAGCCACTTTGGCCGGAATGGCATTCATCAACACCGACGAGGGATAAGACGCCAAGCCCCCCGGCACATACAACCCCGCCGCCGACACGGCTGACCAGCGCCAGCCCAGCGTCGCCCCGGCCTCATCCGTCCATTGCTGGTCTGCAGGCAGTTGCTTTTCGTGATAAGCCCGGATGCGGTCCGCCGCCAGTTCCAGCGCGGCGCGGTCTTGCGCCGACACTGCTGCAACCGCCGCATCGATTTCCCCGGCCGAGAATGCAAGCGTGTCTGGCGTCAGCTCAAGCCGGTCGAATTTCGCAGTCAGTTCGATCACCGCCGCGTCTCCACGGGCGCGTACATCCTGAATGATATCAGCGACGACCGCATCAACGTCTGGACTGTCTTCACGCTTGGCGGACAACAAAGCCTGAAAGGCAGTTTCAAAATCGGATGAGGTCGTATCCAGGAAAACAGGCATATTGGGCACTCCGAGGCAGTTCATCGGGACATATCGCCGGGATCGGGTGGCCTCAACCCTTGTCCGCCTGGTGCAGCAATTTGCGCATCGGATATTGCGGCATACCGTGCCAGTCACCCGGATCATCCCATTCTTGCCAGCCAAACCGGCGATAAAACTCACGGGCGGTAGCCGTGGCATCCAGATGTGCCAGCGTACAGCCTTGACGGGACAGCTCGTCCTCAAGCCGGATCAACAACGCCAGTCCGACACCGCGCCGCGCATATGCCGGATCAACATACAACAACGAAATCTCGGACCGGTGGCGTAGTCCGCCGACACCGGCGACATGCCCTTCGACCTCAGCCAGCCACAGCTCGGCCCCGGATTGTATCCAGTTTCGGATGGCCTGCGGGTCTTTGTCGGCTGTCCACAACGCCAGCAGCACGCTGTTCTTATGGTGATCCGCAGCGCACAGATAGGTAATCGAACGGATCAGCATCCGGCTGATCTGAAAAACGTCAAAAACCGTTGCACGGCGCAGCACCAAGCCCTTTGAAGGCCCGGAGAACGCTTGGGCTATGCCGCGTTTATTCCGGATGGTGCGGGGCCTGGCCCGAGGGCGCCTGATAGGGTCGGGTCACATCCTTGAGCGTCACGTCCAACGCTTCGACCGACAGGCGGATCGCGCCGTCTCCGGCCAATGTCAGCGTGATCCGTCCCGCGCCATCTTCCACCGCTTCAAAGTCTACCGACAGCAGCGACATCACCATGTCCTTGTCACTTCGGTCGATGCCCTGACTGGACACGGATAGAACCGAGTCAAACACCAGAACCGATTGCACCCGTTCAAACGGTCGATCACGACGGGTGGCGGCGTTCTGATCTTCCCAACGGAACCGGTTAAGCAACAAGCCAAACCGGCGTTGCGATGGCCGCCACGTCATCTCGGTGATCGGAAACACCGCGTCTTGCGTCAGGGTCGAGATCACCTGCAAATCATCGACATCCTCGGCCCCCAGATTCAACGGGGCCTCGCGCCCTTCGTGAAAACTTGCGTCAGTCATTGACCTTTGATCCGTTCAATTTTTGCGCCCACACCTTCCAGCTTGCGCACTACTTGCTCATATCCGCGGTCCAAATGATAGACCCGGCTGACCGTTGTTTCCCCTTCCGCCGCCAATCCGGCAAGGATCAGCGAAACCGAGGCCCGCAGGTCCGTCGCCATCACCGGCGCGCCCTTCAGGCGATCCACACCCGTCACGGTAGCGGTGCCGCCATGCACCTCGATCTCAGCGCCCATTCGGACCAGTTCAGGCGCATGCATAAAGCGATTCTCGAAAATACGCTCTTCAAGAACGGACACACCTTCGGCAGTGCACATCAATGCCATCATTTGCGCCTGCAGATCGGTTGGAAAACCGGGGAAGGGTTCGGTCACTACATCAACCGAAGCCACCCGCCCATTCTTGCGCGCCACTTTCAGGCCCTTCTCGGTTTCGGTGACATTGATCCCCGCTGCATCCAGCTTGGCCGCGAAGCTTTCGACCAGACGCATCCGGCCACCCAGCAGCTCGACCTCGCCGCCGCAAATCGCAGGGGCCAACATATAGGTGCCCAGCTCGATCCGGTCGGTTACGACCTGATGGGTCGCGCCATGCAGCCGGTCGACGCCCTGAATTTCGATGGTCGAGGTGCCCTCGCCCGAAATCTGCGCGCCCATCTTGCGCAGACATTCGACCAGATCGACAATCTCGGGCTCGCGCGCGGCGTTTTTCAGCACCGTGGTGCCTTTGGCCAGCGTGGCGGCCATGACGATATTCTCGGTCGCGCCCACGGATGCAAAACGCATCTCATGCACCGCGCCTTTCAACCCGCCGGGGGCGTTGGCGTGCAGGTAGCCGTCTTTCAGCTCGATCTCGGCCCCCAGCGCTTCCAGCCCCTCGACATGCAGGTCCATGGGGCGTGCGCCAATGGCACAGCCGCCCGGCAGCGAGACGACCGCCTGCCCGAACCGCGCCAGCAACGGCCCCAGCACAAGGTTCGAGGCGCGCATCTTGCGCACGATATCATAGTCGGCGACATGGCTGGTCAGATCATGACTGGACATTGCAATCACCTGCCCGTCCTGCAGCGCCGAGACCTCGGCCCCCAGCGATTGCAGCAGCGCTGTCATGGTCTTGATGTCGCTCAGACGCGGCGCATTGGTCAGCGTCAGCGGTTCTTCGCTGAGAAGCGTCGCAGGCATCAGCGTCAGACACGCATTCTTGGCCCCCGCGATCGGAATATGCCCGTTCAGCGGGCCGTTGCCCGTCACCAGAATCGAATCCATCTGCTCTTATCCCTCGTCCTTGCCGGCCTTGTCATCCGAAGCCGCCCGCGCCTTGGCCTGCGCCTTGCGCCGCCCCATGTTCGCTTTCAGCGCTGCTTTCAAGCGGTCTTCGCGCGTTTCCCCGGAATTGCCGTGTTTTTTAGGTGAATTTTTCTCTGCCATTGCCTTTCTCTACAGGAGACACAAAAAACCGTCCAGACACCCTTGCGCCGCGTTTCGTTTGAGTCTAATCACCCGCCCACGATGCTGCTGTAGCTCAGAGGTAGAGCACTCCCTTGGTAAGGGAGAGGTCGAGAGTTCAATTCTCTCCAGCAGCACCATCTCGCTTTTTGATCCCGAAATCCCCCCTAAATACCTGAAAGGGAAGGAAAATTCGGGAGTTCCATACACACCATTTAGGCCGTACCTTAGTGGCTCTGCAAATGCCAATCTGAGTACAGTTTGGCGCATGGCGTAGTCACCATTTTTATAAATATTCCAAGGACTTGATAGGAACCGTAGTGAGAGTTCCATACACTCCTCCAGCCGTCCCTTGTCAGGCACGGCAGCATCGATCTTTTCTTGGAGTACCATTTTGTCGCGTTCGAGCCTATCGATACGCGCTTCATAGGCGCTCACGACGGATGCATTTCTTGCTTCGACAATTCGGTCGAGCAAGCCATCGATTTGCTTGTTGGTATCATCCAACTTTTTCTGCATCGCTTCCTTTTCGCCTAGGGCGATTGCAAAACGCATATCCCAGGCATCGCGTAACATGACCTTCGCCAGATCGAAGAGTTCTTTGGCTGGCTGCAAACCCTTTAGGATTTCAGCAAAACCTTCTTCTAGTTTCGCCTTGGGAACAGATTTGCTCTTAGCTTCGCAGCCACGGGTTTCGCATCGGTAGTACGCGTAATGACGGTACTTGCCTTTTGACCAAGCGGCGGTCATCGCGTTGCCGCAGCAATCACACGCAACAAAACCGCGCAGCGGGAAGTCTGCGTTGTGATCTTTACGAGCGGGATAGTGGCGTTTGCGACCTTCCAGAACGTCTTGAACCTTTTGGAAGGTCTCAAAACTAACGAGACCTTCATGTTGTCCTTTGCGGGTGCTCACGCCCCATTTGGGGGCCTCGACGTAACCGGCGTAAACAACCTTCTTAAGCAGACGATTGACCGTCATTGGTCGCAATGTGCCGTCCGGTTTGTCCTTTGGGAAATGTGGGCTGCGTTCCAAGAAACGCTGCACTTCGGCCTGAGAGCCAAAGTGACCTGATGCGTAACCTTCAAGCGCATCCGTTACAATCGGCGCAAGCACTGGATCGGGTTCGAGAACCTTGCCACCACCTGAAGGCGCTGACACGTAACGATATCCAACAGGCGCGCGGAAAACCCAAAAGCCGTTCTCGACGCGTGCCTTCATTTTCTGAACAACTTGGCGACGATTTTGCTCGCGTTCCAACTCACCTTGAGCTGCAATTACTGTTTCGATGAATTTGCCTTCAGGTGTATCCTCGATGCGGAAGTTCAAACATTCTATCGTTGCCCCTCGCACGGCAAATTCGCGGCGAAGCTTCAAATGAAATTCAGTATCGCGGGCGAAGCGCTTCAGGTCGTCAAAGATGACGACATATGGCTTGCCCTTTTGAGCGTCGAGAAAGCTAAGCAGAGCGACCATGCCAGGACGACGCATGAAGTCGCCGCCACCGCTGACATCATCAGGGAAAACAGCTTCGACAGCATAGCCTTTTTCATCGGCATATGCGCGGCAGCGCTGTTCCTGGCTTTCGAGCCCGCTACCTTCTAACCGTTGCTTGGTTGATGACACGCGGCAATAGACCAATGCCCGTGTTACTTCCGCGCTTTTTAGATACTCGTCTTTCATTCTAACTCCAAACTGCCTTCACGCTCATTGGCGCGGGCGTCCTCGTCATCTTGGGGGTGATCCAAGTTTAGCGCATCTGAATCTGCATCGGTGGACAGAGTGCTTGTCCCAGCATCTTTTCCACAGACTTCCTGAAGCGGATGCACACCGAACCCCAGCTCAACAAAACTCATCATGATGTTCCAAAGAGATTGAAGGAACTCAGCTTTCTGAACTTCGGTCAAATCGCTTTCATCAAGGAAGTGTTGATAGCGCTCCACATCCACCGATAGGGTTGGTTTTGTAGAGGAGTCGAACTCGAACTTAAGGCCGTCACGGCCTGTTTTATCATTCGGTTTTTCAACCATATTATCACCTAACTTCATTTTACCATAAACTCCTAAAAACGCCTAATTTCTGCGGGTTACAGCGTGACTTCCCGCATAAGTTGCGATTGATGTGTTTCTAGCGGCTCCATGATCGTTGACGCCGTTCGTGCCCAGATCGGCGGTCCACAGATTTTTGAAAATCCCGTTTCACTTCTTCGCGTTTGAAGGCCCGTTTCTCGCAGGTTTCGAGCATGGTGCGCAGAACTTCGGTTTCGTCACGATCAATCCGCGCTATGTCTTTTTTGTGGGCATCGATCACTTGAGCTTTCGCACGGCGATTAATGTCATTCTTGTCGAAGTTATCGGCACCAATGAACTTTGGTGTGAACTGGCGTTTCACGGAGCCTGCTTCATCGATCAGGCGCTTGCGGGTTTCTTGAAACCGCAAATTGCGATCAAGCTGAAATGCCCGTTCGGTGTAGCGGCGTTTGGCATCGTACTCCCCCGCAACCTTAGAATACGTTTTCCATTCCTTTTTGTTCATGACGCGTGCTAGTTGATGGCGCAGCTTATAAAGCTCACCCTTTGGATTGAAATGCGCACGAAGTTCATTGGATGACTCTGGCATCACAGTCTCCCTTGGTTTCGGGCCGAAATTTGTGGCCGGATCACATATTTTGCTATGCTGAATCCAATATGAAATTCAGCTTCATCAACGATATTGTGGATTGGCTTGAGCCAATGGATTACGAAACCTTCTGGGAAGAGATCAGACCTTTTTGCTTGATCATGCTGCCCCGTGAGAAATGCGACACCGACATTGCCAATGGTGATGTCGATGAAGAAACCGTTCTCCACGTCGTGAAGAATTTGGCCAGGGTGGAACTCGCTTCCATTCTGAAACTCGAATGGCGTGTCGATTGGCCCGAAGAGACAGTCCATTAGCGCGTCTCCTCATGGAAGAAACGCACCCAAGCGCAGTTGCCACCTGTCGCCGGAACATCGAATTCACCATAGGGTCCGATGAAGCGGCAGCGCACATAGATACGTGGCACGGATAGGCTCATACCATGACCGTTGTCCCGCCAAGTGTAGGACCAAATCACATGCGGCAATCCAAACGCATGGTAGGATAGCCACAACGCTGCCACGGGGCCGACCCACCACAGATAACTGGGTTTGAACAAACGCGGAGTCATTGTTCACCCTCTGGCACCATGTTGATTGTCACTTTCGGATCGGGCGCACGCTGCGATCCTTCCAGTGGGTTAGCCGCCAACTCCCCGTTGCAAAACGGAGCGATCTGGTGCTGCCCAACCTTGTGACAAAGTATCCAACCAACATCTTTGACATGGATAAGCTGTTCGTTCGGCTTCATACGAAGCAGACGTTCAGCCGGAATACGGCGATCTTTGCCGGTGCCGATGGTCGAAGTGAATTCAAGGTCTTTGCTGTTAAAGCCATAGCTTTGTTGCTGGACCAACGTCTCACCGATCGCGCGCGAAATCCGCTCACATTCTTCGAATGAGCTGAAACCAAAATACTGCTTCACGATCGCATTCTCTTCGATCGTTGCCGTCTCCTTATCAGAATAGGCACGCTGTATCTCTGAGCGCGACTGCGCGATGAAATGCAGGTTTCCGCCATAGCCCCGAATGACGGTCATGGCCGAAATTAGAGACTTGAGCGGCGCATTGGTGGCTTCGTCCAAGATGAACTCAACCGGCACACCACCACCCGCGAGCACAACATCTACGAACGATTGAAGGTGCAGCGCATAATGGGCACCAAGCCTCGCTATGTGCCGCTGCGGACCAACAATGAAGATAATATATCGTCCACGGATCAAATCCTCATGGGTCAGTTTGGCGTTGCGCCCAGCTGAATGAAGCGGACTTCCGGCGCTGTATATGCGCAAAGACTTCAAGGCAGCGGCGCGGTGTTGCCCCCAATGTTCTTTGTTGTTTTCTTCCATATCCAAAATGTGTGCGCCGAGCGCTTTGCGCGTTTCATCGCCTTCTTCGATGGCGATATGCGCCGCGCTCTTGAGCACATCAGGATTGGCCAGCATGGACCACACCATGCCCGGTGTGAGCATTTGTGGATCACCGGCAAGTAGCTCTCTCATGCAGAACTCTATCAGCGTGCGCGGCTCGTCTCGGAAATACTGGTTCTTTCCATCATTGGGCGGCTCTGGGATCAGAGCATGGTTGGCATTATCAATGGCAAAGACCAACTCGCCGTTCTCTTTTTCAAAAGCATCACGGACGCTTCCAAATGGCGACAAAGCGATGCGAAACGGGTTGTCTTCACCAGCCACGGCTGTCTCATCAAGAATGGCGACGTTACGACCATGTCGGTGGCACAGCTCTGCAGCTTGAATTGCAACTTCGCCGTCTTTGCAGTCGTTAAAAACGATTGCCCGGTTCTTGTCCGGCAGTAACGACAAGAGCCATGGCATCGCCCCGCACGTGGTCTTCCCACCACCTGCAGCCGACAGCAACAGGCTATGAGAGTGCTTCGGTGCGAAGATGGGCTTCCCATCTTCGCTGATGCCGAGCAGACGCTTGACTGGCTTAGTCATTGAGCATCCCCGCATTCTTTAGAGCATCGATACCTGCCAGATCGGAAGGTTCCGGCGCGCGGCTCGTTTGGGCGAGGCGTGCGATTTCTTTTTCGCGCGCATAGACTTTCAGCATCTCGCGAGCCGCAGTGATGATGTTTGCCAACGCGCAAAGACCCATCAAAACACTGAGCACACCAAAGCCCCACCACTCTGGGGTGGCTGGCCACATCGAGAATGCAGCGATGATTTGCATCGCCGCCTGAAACAAGCGCCCATTGATCACAAAGATGGAGCTTGTAGGTGTTCTAAATTCATTCATCGCAAGTCATCTAAAGTTGAAGAAGCTGCCAGAAACGACGACCGATGCAGCACCAGCAGAGGTCAAGAAATCTTCCCACTGGGGGATCAGGCGTTGCTCCAAGCCCGCAGCATCGACGTTGCTCTTCACTTGGCCCACGCCAATCATCTCAACATGACAGCCACTCAAGAATTCATCCGATGGGCTTGGTAGTTTGATCGCGCCACTCATCAAAGCGGGACCATCAATGGTCGCGCTCCATTCGACACCATCGGTGAACATGATCACGCGCGTATTACCGCGTGCGCAGACAGGCTCAATCGCCTGAAAGAACTCGATGATTGAAGTGGTGTTTTGCGGAACAAGATCACCACTTTGCACCAACTTCGGCAACGCACGGAAATAACCTGCAAATTGGCTGGACAGGGCCGCCGCGTTGGATGCGCGGCGCTCGCCAAGCGTTGCCTTGATATTGATGACACGGTTAGCAAGACCTGGCTCGCCAAAGGACAACATCCAAAGCCGGTGCGGATGATCAAGTCTTGCGATGTAGTCTTCGACATATTCGGCGGCTTCATCCGCATTGATCTGATCAAACAGATGACCAACCGAGCCGGAGATATCGACCGCCAACATCGTCGCTGTCACATCATCCGCATGTGCGGTTTGGCCAGCAAACAGGATACTGGTCGCAAGAAGCATTTTCTTGATAGTCATTTTTCATCTCCATTTTCGGGAAGGCCGGTCAGCACGCGCAGCACATTGTGAATGCGCATTTGGTCCATTTGATCGGCTAGGTGACGGCAGAAGCTTTCTTCATCCGAAAAGCGGTTCGGGATGCGATCCACCTCAGGATCATGGATCGCCACCGCCAGTGGATCGTTCATGCGCGCGGGATTAAATTTGCGGCGCGCAGCACCGAGTTGGCCCTGTAGCACTTTCCATGACGCATGATGTGCTTCGCGCGCGAACTTATGCTTGAGATCAAGCGGCATATTCCACCGCGCGGCATCGTCATCATTTTGAAGCGCGCGTAGTGCTTTGAGTTCTGGCTGGATGGCTTTGATCTTCGCTTTGATCTCTTTGCCCACCGCAGGGGTCTGGGTCAGCAAGTTGAAGGCTTGCAATGCGCGGCCAAGGCAGAACGAGGCAAAGTAGATCGTGATGATCATACCAAAGGACAGGCCAAGAAACAGCATGCCGTTCGGAATTGCCCCGATCCAGCTCGCAATGCCTGTCGCTTCAGGTTGATCCGAACCAATGTTTCGGCCACCAAGCGTCCCGGTTGGTCCCGAATTTACAATCGATACGGCTTCTTTTGCCGCTTGCCATGCGGAAAAGCCAACCATCAACGACAGCCCCAGCACAAAAAACAAGATACCGACCCCCGTCAGTTTCTTTAGCCACCATGCCGTGAAATGATCTGCTTCATAGTGAAGCTTCACATGCGTCGCCAAAATCACCGTTGGGACCATCAACGCAAAGGCTGCACCAGAGATGACTTTGCCAAGGACTTCGACGCTGATGATCGAGAACATCAACGTCGCGAACAAAGTCTCGCCTATGACAAGCGTCATAAATGCGGCGGCAAAGATAATACCAACCACCACCGCAACCCTGCGGCGGTGCTCGGCCATTATGGCTTCATGCTCAACACCGGACAGAACAACTTGAAACTTATCCTGGCCATCGGGCGCGCGTAATGCAGTCATGACTTATGGCCTTTCTTTTCGAGGAAACGATCCAGCTCCAGTCGGTGTTTGGCTGCAGCGCGCTCGATTAAGTCAGGCGCCAGGGCCTGCAACGCGGCAAACTCAGCAATCACGTTGGAGAAATGCTCACTCATCGCCCGGCGACGTGATGCAAACGGCGCATTCAGCTCGTCGCAATACAAGTTGTAGGCGTGAAGGATGACCTCATCGGATGGCGCGAGCGCGTTTTCCTTGAGCGAGAACGTTAATACGCTCTCCCATTCGGGAGTTCGATATTGGGTAGCGACGTGCACGTCTGGCTTCGCCTTTCGCACGCTCCGCATCTCTTCTTTCTGAGTGGTCGCGCTCTTCCTCCCGAAGAGCAGGTTAATGGCTCTCTTAAACAACTGTCTTCCTTTCGTCGCGTTCGACTCCACTACAGGCCGAAAAAATCGAGTTTCTGCCTCTGAATGACACAATGAGCGGCTCGCGGCGCGCTGCGTTATCGCTGAAAGCGCTGAGAAAGCGCTGAAGTACTGCCGATGATTGGGAAGCTGGCTTGACCGCCCGTTGCACTCATCCGAAACTGAGATCGCAGGGAGCTACTGATGAATGTTGTTGATATAAACTCAAAGGTGATCCGCACGCGGACGGACTACCCCGAGCCGTTTCGGTACCGTCTCTGGGTTGCCTTAGCCGACGATATGGATTTGCTTACGATGGGGTATCGCGCCTACCATACTCACATCTTTGAGAGCTTCCACGCGTGGCAAGTTGCGGGAACTGAGTTTGTTAACGCGAAGAACATACCGTTGAACTTGGATAATCTCAGCAAGGATGACCTGTTCGGTTTCCTTGGTAAGAAAGACCAAGTTCCATCTGGCCCGAAGAGAGTGATACACAGCGCGAAATTTGCTGTACTCGACGCGTTCTTTCAGGCGAAATATCCGAGGCTAGCGGCCTCATTTGACTCAGATACACCAACTGCCGAATTGATATCGATATTTCGGTCATTTTTATCGAAGAACACTGCGCCAACCGGATCGCCACAGGAGATGTATGAACTACATCGATCTATTGATGGAGCTTACATCCCAGTCAATAATATTTCTGTAGAAGGCTTGAACCGTGCGCGGAAATCTGGTGAGCCATACCTCCGAATAACCCCGGTATTTGTAGTTAATGCGAGGCCGAACTTTTGCTTTGTTCACAAGATCGAGTTTCCTTTTCACTTTAACTATCTTAGGCCAGATACATCAGATCGCGAAACGCTCGAAAAAGTAAGCCGTTGGATGGGGCACCACGCTCCAAAGGAAACGCTGATTTACAGCGGCATTGGGGTACCAATTGCGACGGAAAGGGAATTTGGTGATCCGTCTCTAGCGTGCATATTGCGCGACAGAACATTTGCGCGGCCCTGTTTGACAACTTTGGGGATACGCCGCTTCGACGAAGGTGGCATTGATGAAACTGCTTGGGTAACTGATGGCGCGATAGAGAAATCTGGAGAGGATTACTGGCGAAACTATTTCTTTTGCAAAGACGCTAATCACTATGCTAAATTAAAGAATAGCGTCAGCTATAGTGCTGATTTTATTAACGATATCTTTGAAATGAAGATGACATTGGGTGCGGAGGTCTAACCATGATCACCAAGCCAAAAACTGTTGTAATGAGTGAATACGGAACTACTACTGGTGGGAATGCGGGAGATATTGTTGCCTGCGCCAGCAAGAACGACTTCAAAGGAGTCGATGACATTCTTGCGACTGACCCAGGGCAGATAAATGCGCAGCGAGAAGGTAGTGGCACGACCGCATTAATGGCCGCCTCAAGCAGAGGTCTGGAAGTGATGGTTGGACACCTGCTGTCCAAGCCAGGGATCGACGTTTCGATAGCTGATGACTTCGGCAAAGATGCTCTGATGTATGGGCGACCTTTTCCTGCGGTTGTCCATCGAATTATGGAGTATCGAAACCCTGGCATGACCCGAAGATGGGCAGAGCCTGACATCAAGCCAGTTTAAGGTAAAGCAAAAGGCGAGCAAAAAACGACGCGGAAGAACTGTATGAGCTTGCCGGTCGATATCACGCCTTACAAGTGCTTTAAAACCGAGGCCGCAAGATGTGTTTTGTAGTACAAAACCATCTTGGCAAGGGGGCCGCTGCGCGCCCCCGTTGCATCCCCCAGGCCGTGACTCTTCAAGGGTGTTGAACCCGTTTCAGAGCCAATAGATCGTATCGCCGATCAACCACTCGCGGAAGACTTCGCTCTCCCTGCACCCATCGATCAAAGGGCGTTCCTGCCCTTGTGAAATCCTGACCAACCCTACGCGGATTGGATGCCGCCATCTTACCGAAGATGGATCACTCTCGGAGGCCTTTCGCCGCCCCCAAACCCAGCTCGTCGGACTTGGAGAATTGCCTCTCCACCGACACCGAACCATGCACAATCGAACGCGCGATTGATGAGCGTCATTTCATGAAGACGATTTCATCGAGACCAACTTGAGGCCAGTTGGATCGCCCCTGGACCCGACCGTTCCGGCACGCCTTCCACTTGATACCCCTTCTGTCTAGCTTACGGCCATGGACACCCGCACACCAGATCAGCGTCGCCGCATCATGCAAGCGGTGAAGACCAGAAACACCGCTCCCGAACTCATAGTGCGGCAGCTCCTTCACGCCATGGGCTACCGCTTCCGACTACACCGCAAAGACCTGCCTGGCCGCCCGGACATCGTACTACCAAAGCATCGCAAGGTCGTTTTCGTTCACGGCTGTTTCTGGCATGCACACGGTTGTTCCAAGGGCCGACCCCCGAAGTCCCGTCTCAACTACTGGCTGCCCAAGCTTCAAGCAAATGTTAACCGTGATCGGGCCAAGATCGCTGAGCTGCAGCAGCTTGGATGGAGCGTTTTTGTCGTCTGGCAATGCGAGACTAAGGACATAGACATCCTGCGCCTTCGCCTACAAGCCTTTGTGGATGAAGCCTAGAAAGCGATCGACATCCTGTGTTAGTCAAGGTATAATTCTTGGACGACTCACACCATCCAAAAAACAAGAGGCAAGGCATTTATGAGACCAGTTGGAATCGATCTATTCGCAGGAGCAGGAGGGCTTAGTCTCGGCTTCGAGCAAGCTGGCTTCGATGTTGCTGCCGCTGTAGAGATCGATCCCGTCCATTGCGCCGTCCACAAATACAACTTCCCCGAAACCGCGATCATCCCGCACTCTGTTGATGGGCTCAGCGCAGCTCAAATCCGCAAGAAAGCGGGTATCGGCAACGCCCCCGTAGATTGCGTCTTTGGTGGCGCGCCTTGCCAGGGTTTTTCCTTGATTGGTCACCGCGTTCTCGATGACCCAAGGAATAAACTCGTTCTGGAATTTGTTCGCATCGTTGCTGAACTTCGCGCGCGGTTCTTTGTATTCGAGAATGTCAAAGGATTGACGGTCGGCAAGCACAAGGCATTTCTCAAAGAGCTAGTCGAAGCTTTCGATCAAGCAGGCTATGATGTTCTTATCCCTTGGAAAGTACTGAACGCGGGCAACTTCGGCACGCCTCAGAACCGCGAGCGGTTATTCCTACTTGGCTGCCGCAAGGGAGAAACACTGCCTGAATACCCTGAGCCGATGACCAACCTCTCAGGGCGTGCCAAGCCAATCGACGGGCTGCACGACGGACCAAGCTGCAGTGATGCGCTAGGCGACCTACCCGATGCCGACAGATTTGGAACATTGATTGCGTCAGATACGGTGAAGACGACTAGCTTCTCTGCTCCTTCAGCCTACGCAGCCGAACTTCGCTGCATGGCGAATGAAGCTTGGCACTTTGGATATGTTCGGGATTGGAACCCGTCCCTTCTAACTTCAAGTGCCCGCACAGAACACACAGAAATCTCGCGGCGGCGATTTTCTGAGACAGAGCCAGGCACGGTTGAACCCATTAGCCGTTTTTTCAAGCTTTCCCCAAACGGCGTATCGAATACCTTGCGTGCGGGAACAGACGGCGCGCGTGGCGCATTTACCAGCCCGCGACCAATCCACTATCGCTACAATCGCTGCATCACAGTTCGTGAAATGGCGAGACTGCACGGGTTTCCTGATTGGTTCCGGTTCAATGTCACCAAATGGCATGGCGGGCGGCAGATCGGGAATGCCGTGCCACCGCCACTTGCGCGTGCGGTCGCCGCACAGGTCATAGCGGCTCTTGGTATTAAACCAAAACAGCCATCGCGCGTGCTTTCTCTCGGTGACGACGCATTGCTCTCACTCGACCTATCCGGCGCGGCGGCGCACTTCGAGGTCAAGCCGCTTCCTAGTCGTCGCGATCAGAAAAGCGGAGCAAAGAAGCGTAGGCAAGTCGATATTGAGCGCGAACGGCTCGCGGGGCAGGAAGCATATGGCTAAGTCCCCGAATCGTTATGGAGCCCTAATAGAAAGGATATTTGCTGATCGATACGCAGCAGGCGCAACAGAGCTTGAGTTTGCGCGCACCGATATTGAAGACGCTGCCCAAGAACTTGGGATTAAGCTTCCAAAAAACCTCGGAGACGTACTTTACTCCTTCCGATTTCGCGTTGCGCTTCCTGCCAGCATTCTCGCAACTCAAACGGAAGGCATGGAATGGGTGATAGAACTCGCTGGGCGTGCCAATTACAGGTTTCGCCTCGTCAAGATAAACCGCATCCTACCGCGCGAAGACTTGGCGCGGATCGATATTCCCGACGCAACACCCGAGATCATACGCGCATATGCACTCGACGATGAACAGGCACTTCTTGCCATCGTCCGATACAACCGGTTGATCGACACGTTTCTGAGCCTCACGACCTACAGCCTCCAGAACCACCTGCGGACAACTGTGAAAGGCATCGGTCAGATCGAAATCGATGAGCTTTATGTCGGGATCGACAAGCGCGGGTGTCACTACGTAATACCGGTACAAGCCAAGGGCGGTAAGGATCAGATAGGGATCGTACAGACTTCGCAAGATATTCGTTTCGTGCAGGAGAAGTTCCCCGACATGCGCTGTCGTGCCATCGCAGCGCAATTCATGGACGATGACATTGTCGCGCTCTTTGAGCTAACGCTTCAGGACGATGAAATCAAAGTGGTTGACGAAAAGCATTACCGCCTGGTTCCCGCACGCAAGCTCGATCAGGTAGCGATCCGAAATTATCGGGACTAATCGCAATGCCTGAGGTTTCATTTAGGGCCGCGAGGATGACAAATGATTGAAGCAGGGAGTTCATCACAAGGTTCGCTGTGGCGACGTTGGGATCTTCATCTCCACTCGCCCGGCACGAAGTTGTCTAACGGTTACGGCGACGCCGACGACGCCAATCTCAGAGCATATGTCGAGCAGCTTGAAGCATCCGACGTACAGGTCTTCGGAATAACCGACTACTTTTCCTTCGATAGCTACTTTGCCGTTAAAAACGCGTATGAAGCGGCGTACCCCAAGGGCAACAAACTCTTCATCCCGAATATCGAGTTCCGTCTAACCGAAACGGTCAGCAAGGACGCGCGCCACATCCATACCCACGTACTGATCGATCCGGACGTCGCAACAGAAGCGAAACTAAAGACATTGCTGAGCGATCTGCTAACGCACATAACAAAAAACGAACGGCGAATTCGGTGCGGTGAGTTGTCCTCAAAGTCCGACTTCGAGCAAGCCACAGTTAGTATAACCGACTTGCGTAAAGCGCTTGATGGAGTCTTTCCTGACCGGGTAGCATATTTGATCGCGACGGCCGCCAACAATGACGGCCTAAAAGGCGTCGATACGAAATCTCCAAGAAGTATCTCGATCTCGGATGAGCTTGATAAGGCAAGTGATGCCTTCTTCGGATCATCCAAGAACACCGAATATTTCTTAAAGACAGACCGTTATGAGGATGGCTCACCGTCTGGGAAAAAGCCCGTATTCTCAGGGACTGACGCTCACTCCTTCGACGATCTTGCGCGATTGTCTGGTGATGAGGCTGGCTATGAAGCGACCTGGATTAAGGCCGACCTGACTTTTCGCGGACTGCGGCAAACCCTCTTCGAGCCAAAGGGACGTGTTCATATTGGCGAGCAACCGACAGTGCTGCAACGGCAGGATCAAGACGCGACACGGTTCATCTCCGAACTACGGATCGACCAGATTGCGGGGTATACAGGTGTTAACGGGTCCTGGTTCAAGGATGTTGTTATTCCCTTCAACCCCGAGCTAACCGCTATTATCGGAAACAAAGGCAGTGGCAAGAGTGCGGTTGCTGACATCATTGGTTTACTCGGAGAGTCGCATCAGTCCGAGCACTTTTCCTTTCTGACCGACAGGGCACAGAACCGAAAATTCCGCCAAAAAGGTTATGCAGAGAACTTCGTCGCCACGCTGGCTTGGGCAAGCGGTGCGAAGCCCGAGAAGCGACTCGATCAGGACGTTGATCCGCAAAAACCTGAAGTCGTGAAATACCTTCCGCAGAACTATTTCGAGAGTTTGACGAACGAGATCGAAGTTAAGGCGTTTAGAGAAGAGATCGAAGAGGTCGTATTTTCGCACGTCGAAGAATCGGACCGTATGGGAAAGTCACGTTCTCGGAGCTCGAAGAGCTAAAAACAGCCCAAAGCAAGAGCGATATCAGTGCGTTAAAGGTGCAGCTGCGCGAACTGAATATCGAAATTGTCGAACTTGAAGAACAGGCAGACAGCAAGACGAAGACCGCGCTCAAAGAACAGCTCAAACAAAAGCGAGAAGAGTACCGCGTTCTAGAAGCCTCCAAACCGGCAGAGGTTGCAAAGCCCGAAGGTGAAACCGAAGAACAGAAGACAATTGCCGAACAGATTGGAAAAATCAGGCAGGACCAGTCCGAGTTAGAGGGCCGGGAAAAGGAAGCCGTCGAGCGGCTGTCATCGCTCAAGAGCGATCTTGTTGGTCTGGGCGACATAAAGGAATCGATCACAGCGCTTGATTCCCATGTCAAGAACGCCAAGGAGGAACTTCGAACTAGCTGCACGCGCTTCGGGCTGGATGTCGATGCTATTATCTCCCACCGTATCGATACGACGACAATTGACGCCAAGATCATTGAAGTATCGGCCGCGATCAAAACGCTCGAAGCAGGCAGCGAACCAGCTATCACGGACGCAACAGAGCTTTCAAACCTCGTCAGCGTTCCTGATCTTCGTCGTGCGCACCAATTGCTATCCGAGAAATTGAAGGCGTTGCAGGAAACACTATCCGCGCCCCAGCGCCGCTATCAGCGATATGTGCAAGCAATGTCCGATTTGGCGGCGAAGATGACGGCAGTGTTGGGAGAAGATGAGAACCCCAAACCTGGGACAATTAAAGATATAGAAAAACGCATCCATTACATCGAGAATGATCTGTCTGCGAAGCTAGAAAGCAAACGTGCCGAACGCGACCAGATTGCCCGCTCAATATTTGAAGCGAAGAAGAAAGTCCGTGAGTTCTACGAAGGGCTGAAATCGAGCGTTGAAGATAGACTGGAAACTGTAAGGTCGGACGAGTTTGAGGTGACAATTGATGCCTCCTTCGTTCCCTCGCACGAGTTCCCCGAGCAGTTTTTTGGTCTGGTAAATCAGGCTTCAAGTGGTCCGTTTCGCGGAACTGCACAAGGCGAAGCAGCCCTTGAATCTCGCGTCACCGAAACGGATTGGAACAATTTCGAAAGCGTTCTGGCGTTCGCTAAGGGAGTGCTCGAGGCCATTCGCACAGAGGACGTGAGCAAGCAGGTCAAGGATGTTAAGCGCCTTTATGACTTGTTGTTCTCGTTAGAATATTTTGATGCGCGCTATGAACTCAGGTTGGGTGGTAAGAACCTGAACCAACTATCGCCAGGCGAAAAGGGACTTCTGCTTCTTGTTTTTTATCTCCATCTCGACAAAGAGAAGACGCCGCTCATCATCGACCAACCTGAGGACAATCTTGACAATGACAGCATATTTAGCGTCCTTGCGACATGTATCAGGCAGGCCAAGAAGAGCCGCCAGGTTATTCTCGTGACCCACAACCCGAACCTTGCGGTTGGCGCGGACGCTGAGCAAATTCTCTATGTCGCGTTGGATAAGGCGGCAGGCTACAAGTTCTCTTATGAGTCGGGTTCAATCGAAAATCCGCGAATTAATGGCGTGATCGTCAAAATTCTCGAGGGTTCGAAACCTGCATTTGTACAACGGCGCTTAAAGTATCAGATTAGGTAACTTTGTTCTTTCCGTCACACGCTGGGAACCTCACGCAGCTCAGGAACTTTCCGTACTTCCCCCGGCGTTCGACGAGCCAGCCGTCATCGCATTTGGGGCAACTTGAAAACGTTGCGCAGCAGCTGCAAATCAGTTGGTTGGCATTGGCAGGGTCCTTGTTTGGCAGGTCCTGGCCGCACACGCTGCACGGGCTTAGTGTCTCACCGCAAAGGCGTCCATGCTCGCAAGTGTAGAAGGTGCGTCCCTTTTTGGTGGTCTTTGCCAACATACGACCACCGCATTCTCCACAGCGATGTTCCGCAATTCCTGATGTGCCGAGTTGTGTGACTTCGTAAGCAGCGTCTGCGATTAACTCGCGTACGAATACCGATGGCTTCTCGCGGTCGGCAAGGATCGTGACGCTGTGACGGGCGCGGGTGAGCGCCACGTAGAACAGCCTTCGCTCCTCGGCGTGCTCGAAGTTTTCCGGCTTGGGCAAGACCATGTCGAGGAGCGGATCGTCGACAATCTCGGAGGGGAAGCCCATCCTGTCACTCTCCGCGCGGAGGATGATCACATGGTCAGCCTCCAAGCCCTTGGAGGCATGCACCGTCATGAAGCGGATCGATAGGTTTGCGTGATTTCGGTTCAGCGCGGCGAGGCTCTTGGGTTTCAGGAAGTGATAGCGGCCGAGCAGAAGAACGCTGGTTTCCTTTGTGGCCGCTTGTGACAACTCGTCGAGGGTTTCATTGAGCGCTGCGTCATGCTGACGGCGTTCATAGTGCCTAACCTGGATGGCAGGCTGATCAGACTGTGATGCGGTGACAACCTTCTTGTCGATTTGGGACGGGTTTTGAAGAACGAAGCGGCGGGCAGGCAGCGCGATCTTATCGACGCTGCGAAAGGTGCGTCCGAGATCAACCGTTCGGTGAACGTCCTTCTTGTCGGCAAACGAGCCACCAAACTCTTCGCCAAAATCACGCATCAGATGGATGTCGGAGCCGGTGAAGCGATAGATGGACTGCCAGTCATCACCGACAGCGAATAGGCGCGCATCGTCATGCTGCGCTTTGAGTGCTTTCAAGAGCCGCGCCCGGCCTTCGGAAATGTCCTGAAACTCATCCACCAAGAGGTGGCGATATGGGCTCTTGTAGCGACCTGCTTCGACGTGTTCCGCAGCGCGCACGATCATGTCTTCGAAGTCTATGCGCTCTTCGAGGCGTTTTTCGTAGGCTTCGATCAGTGGCTCGAACAGCTTCAGAAACGCTTTGCTGCGCGGTGTATCTGAAGATGACTCACTGCGTTTCTGGCACTGTTCGATCGACGTGCCTGAGCTCTTATAGTGCCGTAGGAAGGTCGCGAGGGTCTGGGTGAAGGCATCGACCTGACCCAACTCTGACAAGGTGTCGAATACTTGGTCTTGAGAAACTGGTTTCAGGGTTACGTAAGGTGCGATCTTCTCGGCGAGCGCTTCGGTCAATCGTCCTTCGACTTGTTCGTAGCTAAATGTCTCGATCAGGACGGTGTCATTGTCTTTGTGAACTTTTCGCTTCCAGGCCATTCCTTCGAGATAGCGTTCGCGATCCACATGGGGGGCGGTGACAAGGCGTACTGTGCTGACCGTATCTTTAGCTTTTCTCACACCGAAATGCTCGATGTAGACGCCGCTTTCGGTGAGGCGAAAGTCAGGTGTATAAGCCCGCCGATCATTGTCTGGAAGCTTGTGCTCGTAGGTGGGCTCGTACTCGTAGGCAATGCCATTCAGGAAGAGCCAGTTGGCGATCTGCAACTCTTCGAAGCTTTTAACGCGCTCGCCGCCCATGGTGCGCAGGTCATGGGATTCAACGTACTGGTAGTATTCGTTCTTGCTCTTGAAATCCCATTCGCTCTTGAACGGCCAATAAAACTCAGAAAACCACTTTAGCAGCAGGGACTGCATGCCACGCAAACGTCCGACATCATTGATGAGAATGTCGCGCAGCAGGGCGCGAAACTGGGCATCGTCACTCGCGTGAGCCGCCAGAGCGGGCGCACCACCTTCGACCTCACCAATGATTTCATAGCCGAGGGCATGGAACGTGAGAGCATCGACGCTTGCCCCGGAACGTTCTTTGATGCGCGCCGCCATCTCTTCGGCGGCCTCTTTGCCAAACGCCATGAGCAAGATTTCATTTGGCTCACGTATTTTACGTTCAAACAGATACACAGCCTTCGCCACGATTACGCTGGTCTTTCCTGATCCTGCGCCTGCCAGAACCAAGGTGGCATCTTCATCCGCCACAACCGCGAGACGTTGTTCCGGTGTCAGCGGATTGGACTCGATGGTATCGAAGAAGCCCTTCATCTCTTCAAGTTCGGTCTCGACAAATCGGTCAATCGCGCCACCGCGCGCTTGGCTCGGATTGCTCGCGAAGCCCCGCACATTCTCCAACAGACGTTGGGTCTCTTCTGACAGTGCTCCTTCCGGAATGCCTTCAGGCAGTCTCTGCAGAAGCGCAGACGTTCGCTTCAGAAAAGGTTCGAGCAAGCACGCGGAAGGGTAACGCCTCGGGTCATCAAGTCGCGTAACAGCCTTAACCAAAGACTGAAGCTCATTGTCAGACTCGTTTATGATAGCTGAGTAGTACTGACGGATGGCCGATTGTGCCGACATAACGAGCTGAGATACGTCATTGCTGTTAAGACCGACCAGCTTGATCTCCGAACCTGTTTTGAGCGGAAAGGATGCGGCCTTGAAACCAAGTGCTTTGGTCTTCTTGGGTGATCCGGCAAGCTCAGAGAAAGCGACACGTCTTCCGCCCTTACCGAAGAAAGTGAAACCGCCGTCGGTTTGTTCAACGCCCCAGTACCCATGCCCGAGCGGGCGCAAAAACAGCCCCAGAATCTGGCTACGTCTTACAGGAGTTGCAGACGGCATACTCATCAACTATCGAGATGCACTTCGATTGAGTGAGCAAACGTTCCAGCAATGTGCATGACGGGAAAGAACTGTAGTTTCAAACATTTTCTGGGAAAGCCTTTCATTTGCCTCGATGATACTGAGATTGCGTTAATTTGCAATGTTTACAGAGTGTTATTTGGATGCCCACCTGGCGCACCCTTACTGGTCGGGCTGTCGTAAACCGAGCCTGTAGTCTCGGCCATACGGCTTCCATCCCTTGCGCATGAATTGATGTCAGCCCTGGCGGGCTGAACTTCTTTTTACTGATTGGGGTCTGCGACCCCGTCCTCCGTCAAGACCAAGCCCTTCGTTTCATCTTCGGGCGCATCCAGCGGCTTCCCCGTCCTTCCGCACATTCGTTTGTGCAGGACGGGTGATCCCCCTCCGCTGGCTGCGGTCTGGACGGTCTCCCCCCGCTCATTGGCGCGGGCCTAGTCCGGTTGCATGCGTAACCGACTAACCAAAGGGAAGGAAAAGCCAATGAAACAAGATATCTATCAAAAAGTGACCGACAAAATCATTGCCGATCTGGAGCAAGGCGAGCTGACTTGGCTCAAGCCTTGGTCAGCAAGAAACCTTGGGGGGCGGATTGTCAAACCGCTACGCCATAACGGGATGGCCTATAGCGGCATCAACATTCTGATGCTGTGGGGCGCGGCGATGGAGGCAGGATTTCTGTCGCCGTACTGGATGACCTTCAAACAGGCCAAGGAGCTTGGCGCGCACATCAAGAAAGGCGAGCGCGGCAATCAGGTGGTCTATGCCAACAGCATCACCAAGACCGAACAGCAGATTGATGGTAGCGAAGAAGAGCGCACCATTGCTTTCATGAAAGCTTATACGGTTTTCAACGTCGAACAAATCGAAGGCTTGCCCGAGCACTACTACGTCAAACCCGAGCCCGTGATTGATGGCGCGCAGCGCATCGACCATGCGGAAGAATTCTTTACGGCAAGTGGCGCAGATGTCCGTCACGGTGGAAACCGTGCCTATTATTCAGGTGGCAGTGACCATGTGCAAATGCCGCCCTTTGAATGCTTCAACAGCCCAGAGAGCTACTATGCGACCCTCGCGCATGAACTCACCCACTGGACGAAGCACCCCAAACGCCTTGACCGCGAATTCGGACGCAAGAAATGGGGTGATGAAGGCTATGCCCGAGAGGAACTTGTTGCCGAACTTGGCGCAGCGTTCTTGTGTGCTGACCTTGGTCTGACGCCCGAAGCTGGCACCGACCATGCGGCCTATATTCAAAGCTGGCTCAAAGTCCTGAAGAGCGACAAGCGCGCGATTTTCGCGGCAGCGACGCATGCACAAAGAGCAGCTGACTTCCTGCACGGCTTCCACGTCTCAACAGAAACCAAAGAGGAAGGAGTCGCCGCGTAAGCGGCGGCTCCCCGCAAGGAGGAGGAAAAGACATGGAAAAACACACCATCACATGGCGGCACGTCGAAATCGAAATTACCTACACCCCCGAAAAATGGAGTGTGGTCGATCACATCGAAGTGCACACCAAAGGCAAGGCGACGCTGCCCGTCACCGAGACAGGCTATCGCTCACACTATGTCGATGTCGGCGCGGTCGCGCACTATGGCGGCGTAGTCGCCTTTGTCACCGCGTGGCTTGACCATGAGGCCGAGTGCACAGGCTGGAGCAATGATCAGATGACTTTGTTCTGAGAGGAAAAATTTCGGCTGGCCATTCAGTCAGCCGAAGAAGCTCATCCACTAAACTGTGGATGGCTAAGGTGCCAGTTTCCAATCAAGCTTTCAACCAGACAGCCCACGCGGTAGCCTGTCTGCATTTAAAGCCTAGGAGAAATTATGGCCTCGTTGAATGAAATTCTTTCAAGCGATGAAAAACCTGCACTGTTTGTTGGGAATGGCATCAATCTTCATGGCGGCCACAAAACCTCAAGCTGGGATGACCTTTTAAAGGAGTTGTCTCGTAGACAGGGTTTGACACTGACCAAAGAGGAGCGGTCTGAGATGTCGAACACGGAGTTTTTTGATATTCTCGACCTCGCGCATCCGCGAGAGAAACGGAACAGCCTACAGGGTGAATTCTGCGATCTCATGCAGACTTGGCAACCTACAGTTCACCATAAGAGAGTAACGCGATGGGCGCAAAGGCACCGACGACCTATCATAACTGTGAACTTTGATGAGAATCTTTCACGAACAATGGACTTGGAGCTTTTCCATCCATCCAAAGGATTCACCGTCTACTACCCTTGGAGCTCATATTTCTCTAATCGAAGAGTTGAAAACCCAAGATCCGATTTTGCGATCTGGCATGCCCACGGCATGATGAAGTACCCGCGTAGCATTCGGCTTGGTTTGACCGACTATATGGGTTCCGTTCAGCGTGCTCGATCATGGGTTTATAATCGGAAGGACAGCTTGAGGGAAAAAGTGAAGAGCGGCGACATTGACTGGCAAGGCTCAAGTACGTGGTTAGACATAGTTTTCTTTTCCCCAATCGTCATCTTTGGGTTCACTTTTGGGAAAGACGAGAATTTTATTCGATGGCTTTTCTTGGAACGAGCCAAGCTTCAAAAAATCATGCCCGATAAGCCAAAGAAAATTTGGTTTGTTGAAAAGAGAAACGAGAATAGCCAAAGCAGGAAGCTATTTTTCAAGCGCCTGGGCGTTGAATTTATTACGTTCAATGACTATCCAGATATCTATGAGGATGAGGCATGGGAAGCCTGACACTTGCGTGTTGGCCAGCATTGCCGCGGCAGATGACAGCATAAATAGCTGCTTCGACATTCAGATTTTTGGAGAACGAGCAGCCAGCTCGTTTTCGATGGCACGCATGGACGCAAGGGCATCGCGCTGTTCTTGAGAACCACGCGGCGCAGCTGAAAAAGCAATGAACGCTTGCTTGCGCAATCCAAATAGTTCTGCGGTGTCAAGTGTTGCCGCTTCAAATCGTGAGACGAGTTTCATCGTATCCTCCTTTTGTTCAAGGAGGCCCCGAACCGGTCAGGGCCTTTCGGCCCCACACATCATCATTGGCCCTCAACAAGGCTCTGATGGGTCGGGTGTCTTTCTGGACAAGAGGAAAGGATGCGCTCAAAGCGCTTCGAGCAATTGAGGCTGCATCGAGTGCAGACACATAGAACCGAATGGATTTCCCGCAGGAAGCCTAACGGCAGCTTTTCTCCACCGTCGCGTGCGGTCTATTCGGCGCGAACTCGACTTCATGGGCTGTCGCAATCGAACGAGCGTGGCGATGGCATCTGTGATCAGCGTGTAAGGGCACAGGTGTCAGTGTTCTACATAATGCATAACTTGCTTCTCATAGTTCTGGGAAGGCTTGCACCAGTTCACCCAAGAATCCCTGACCGAATGCGGCATCAGACTTCAATGGACGGCCCGCACCACCTGGCTATGCCAGCCGTGTTGTCCATGAACTCCGAGCCTTTGCCTTCGGCCTGACGGGAGGGCGTTAGCAAGCCAACCCGAACAAAGGAGAAGACATCATGGCACGCGAAAAGAACACCAAAACCCAAGCCCAAAACGCCCCCGACTACCTAGCCTGGCACGTCACCGAAAAAGGCGACAAATCCTACTGGAACAAAGTCGGCGCAGCATGGTCGCACAAGGACGACAAAGGCTTCACTTTGCAGTTGGAAACCTGCCCGATCAATGGCCGCATCGTTCTGCGCCTTCCACGCGAAGATGCTCCCGAAGCAAGCACCGAGGGGCGCGCATAAGCGCCCCTTCCGCTACGGTCCAGAGGGACGGCGCGATCTGTTTCGTCGCCGTCCTTCTTCTTTTTCTCTTCGCCTTTGAAGCTCTTGGTCACGCTCGGTTGCGGAGAAGTTCGCGATATCTGCGCGCAGCTGCATTAGCGTTTCGCTTGAACGCGCGCGGTGCCGCTTAATGTCGTGTTGCAGGGTTTCTCGCTCTTCGAGTTGTTTGAAAATCAAGGCGTCCTTCTCGGCGCGGTCACGCTGCCACGCTTCAATTGTCTCCCGTTCGTTCAATTCTCTGATCTGACGATACTGACCTGTCAGGCGATGCCAGATACCGGAAAAGCCACGTGGCAATCGCCGTGCTCTTTGATTGGTTTCTGCCAACCAGCGTTTATCGTGAGCAACCCACAGCCTGCTTCGCTCGTCTTTATGGCGCTCTAGCAACTCACCTTTGCGGAAGTCGAGCATCGCCATGCGTTGCTTGGCCTCTGCTTCGACTTCTCTGATGAACCCTTCGAGTCTTGGCGAAAGTCTTCGCGAGATTTCTGCTTTGACATCATCGACGGATGGCAGAGCGCCACGATCTCCAAGGCGTGCTTCGAGCTCTTTTGTCTTCACCCCGGCGTAACGTGAAAGCGAATAAACTTCCCCGCGATGGTCGAGCGCGACATAGCCGCGCCGATCACCTCGTGCGAGCCAGAAGCCGCGTTCGTTGAGGGCGCTCTCGAACGAAGCACGATTATCCGAAGCTTCCCAGCTTTGCTTAAGGACTGCTTTTATCTCACGCGGATCAACGCCCGCACGCTTGGCTTGCTGCCATTCTTCGCGCGTGAAGTTCTCTGGGTCGCGCAAGGACCAATCCTGCAACCCGCGTGGCATGTCCCAGCCATGCTCAAGATAGAGCTCACGCGAGATGTCCTTCAGTTTCGACTTGAAGTGTGGAAGGTTAATGGCCCGCATCCGTTCAGTATCGATGCGTGACCAAACGACATGCGCATGGCGTCTGCCATCTTTTTCATGAAAGACGATGGCGCGCGGCTGGTTCTCTAGCCCGAACTTCTTCTCGATCAGGTCTGCCGTCTTGTCGAAGACTTCCGTTTCAACGTGAACACCCTCAGGCGGGTTCAGGCTCATCGAGAACAAGTAATTCTTGCAGCGCGTCCCGCGTGCGATGGCATCAGCTTCATGGAAGGCTTCGATCAAGTCATCGCTCATGAAGCCCGCAACCTCGTGTAGTTCGACATGCTCGTTATCACGAGTTGCCAAGAGATATCGGGCAAGCTGGCCAGCATCACCACGTTCTTTGGCCTTCAGAATCATGGCGATGCACCGGGCAATTTGCCGAGCGCGCGCAGCAGGTCGGCACGCAGGGCTTTGACCTCCTGACAGGCTTCGACGAGATCGGCTTCGGTCTCCGGTGTCACAGGTAGCGAACCTGTATTCACGGCCTTTGCAAGCTGGTTCAGGTTGTTCGAAAGGCGTGACCCACCCAGAGCACCGAGCACGCGTCCAAGCGCTTCCGCATCTTTGATCGGACTGTTCCCTGGCTTTCTCCGAGGCGTGACTTCATCACCGAACAAGCATTCACGAATATGAACCGCGAGCGAGCTGCGACCTCGCGCGGCGTCCAGTCTTGCGCGTTCTTCGAACGTAAACCGAATGGAAAACGGTGCTGGATACTTCGGCGCGTCGGCCTCAGCCTCGGGCTTTCGCCCGCCTATGTCGTTGAATCTATGGCGTAAGGTGCTCATCGTCGCACCTCAGACTCGGCGAGTCTAATTGTGCGAGTTGGTGCTCCCAGTCTTCTAGGGCTTCAAACAGCGCGCTGAGTTCATTCTCTGAAAGGGAATTGAACCGGGGGTTCAATCTTTTTCCCTCCGGGCGCACCATCTTCCAGCTAGGTCAAATAAACGCATTAACCTCTTTGCGAGTGTCGTGCCAAACAAGGATCATTCGGCGTCCTACCGACCCCGGTTGTGCAACAAAAAAGAATTGCACCGGGATTTTGGTTTGGAATGAAAAGACCGGCAAAAGGCAGCCGATGTGACAAGTCTATCTTGCCGCATGCTGTGCCATCCTCATCTGAACCGGTCAGCGCGCTACGAACCTGCGTTTAGTCCAGCCGCTTTGAGTTGTGATTCAGACTCAGGATGTCGCGGCGGCTATAGTGGCCCGCCGGGTCAAGTTTGAGGTGCGCAGATACGACAAGATCCAGATCGACATCAGCATAAAGTGTGACCTCCTCGTTCAACACCGGACCCGCGACAAGCGCACCGCCCGGAGCGGCAATCATGCTGCCGCCATTGTTGATGACGTCTCGCCCCTCGGTGACATAATCGCGTAAGGGAAAGCTGTCGGGGATATCACTACTGCGCAACAGGCCCGAAACAGAAACCACATAAACCCGCCCCTCCATCGCGATGAACTGGGTTATGTGATCCGTGACATCCAGATCTCCAGGCCATGTCGCGATATGCAGCTGTTCGCCCTGCTGATACAGCGCCTGGCGCGCCAATGGCTGCCAATTCTCGTAGCAGTTCAGCCCACCGACTTTCACACCTTGCCAATCCTGAACCGACAGGCCGTGCCCGTCTCCGTCGGCCCACAACAGACGTTCATGAAAGGTGGGTTTCAATTTCCGATGTACGTTCACGACACCCTGATCGGGATGGATCGTAACCAGCGTGGCATAGACCGAACCGCCCGAGCCCGAGCGTTCGACAATACCGGTCATCACGGCGACACCCAACGTGTCGGCCTCAGCGCAGATGGCGGCGATTTCGGGGCCGTCCGTGGTGATCGCCGACTTCAGATAAGCCAAATGGCCGACTTTCAGCAGCTCATCATTATGCGCAACGCCCTTCGCCCGCAGCCAGACAGGATAGCCCGACAGAAATACCTCGGGGAAGACCACAAGATTCGCGCCGTTTGCCGCAGCCTCGCGCAGCAAACCAATCAGCTTGTCCGTGCTGGCCTGAGGATCAAGAAAAACCGGTGCGGCCTGGACAGCGGCAACTTTCATTGGGGCGCTCCTGCGAATTGGGCAAATTGTCTCCGCGCCCGACCACATCAGGCGCGGATCAAACTGTCAAATTATCGGGCTCAGCCCGGATTGGCAGGGGCTTTGGCCATGTCGTCGGTCACGGGTCCCCAGGGCTGAGCCGAGTTGCACCAGATCTGGATCGTGGGTTTGACCCAGCTGCTGTCCTGCAGCGTTCCGGCTTTCACAGCAGCCAGATTGTCGAAAGCTGGCAATTCGGTCGCCAGCGGCGAGCCACAATTCTTGCAGAAATTCCGCGTGACCGGCTGGCCCGAGGCGCCGTTGACCACATACTGACTAAGGCTGTCGCCCGTGAATGTGATCGAAGATGTCGGCACCAGCACATTTGTGGAATAGGCCGAACCACTTTGCTTCTGACAATCGGGGCAATGGCAGACCACCATCATCGCGGGTTCTTCGGCGCTGGAACTATAGGTGACCTGGCCACACAGGCAGCTTCCTTGGATCTTGGGCATTGGGTTCTCCTTGTTGGTAGGTTTCGCTTGATTTTGTTTACGCAGATGGCTCTCGGGTCGGCATCAGATGGGCAGCGGACTGGTTGAACAGCGTTGCGTTTTGTTCAGCGGTGGCCTTGTCGCTGAATTGCGCGTCCTTGTGCAGGTTGATCGCAGTCACCACCGCCGGACGTGTCTTGATCCGTCTCCGCCAGGCGGCCACATTTGGGAAGTTATCCAGCGAAACACCCAGCGGTTTGGCGATAAATGCCCAGGGAAAACACATCATATCGACGATGGTGTAGCGGCCAAGCATATAATCGCGCCCGTCCAGCCAGGTCTCCATCACCGCCAGCGCGCGTTCGAATTCACCCTTGTAGCGTTTGTGGGCATAAGGCTGATTTTCGGGGGCATAATTGACGAAATGACTCAGCTGCCCACCCATCGGTCCTTGATTGGCAGCCTGCCAGAACAGCCATTCGTTAAAGGCAATCCGCTCCCGGGTGGTTTGAGGGCCAAACTGGCCGGAACGTTCGGCCAGATACAACAGGATTGCGCCGCTTTCAAAAACGGTTTGCGGACCGTCTTCGGCATCATGGTCCAGAATGGCGGGCATCTTTGCATTGGGGCTGATGGCGCGGAAATCAGGGGTAAGCTGATCCCCTGCCCGCAGGTTCATCAGGATGGTCCGGTGTTCCAACCCGGTTTCGGCCAGCATAATGGCCACTTTCCAGCCATTGGGCGTAGGCGAGTAATAAAAATCGATCATGAGGCATCCGCCAGTTTGCCAGCACCCAGTTCGGCCCGAACTTCATCGGTATGCTCGCCCAATTCCGGGGCCGGGCGCAAATCGGTTGCAGGCGTTCCGTGGAACACGGCCGCAGGTCGGGTCTGGCGCAGGCGGCCTGCCTTGGGGTGGTCGTATTCGACAAAAATACCATTGGCCTGCATCTGGGGATGCTGCCGCATCTCCCGCCGCGTCAGAACCGGAGCACAGGGTACACCCGCTTCCTCCAAAGCGGCCAGCAGCGCGTCGCGGTCCACCTCGCGCACAATTGTCTGCGTCAGGTCCAGCCGCGCATCGCGGTTGATGTCGCGCAATTCGGTGGTTCTGAAACGCGGATCATCCAGGATATCCGGACGCCCCGTGGCATGCGCCAAGGCCTCCCAATGTTTGTTCTGCATGATCGAGATGCTGAGATATCCGCCCTTCACTTGATAGATCAGATCGTGAAAGGACTGGCTTTCTTCCTTCTCCATCTCATCGCCCACAAAGGTGTGCCCGTTCATGTCCGACGCCCACAGGAATGCGGCCACGGTATCCAGCATCGACAATGTCACCTTTTGCCCCTTGCCCGTGCGTTCACGTGCAAATAGCGCGGCCGTCACGGCCTGACTGGCCTGAACCGCCGTCAGCTTGTCGGGCAGGATGGTGCGCACCAGCCTTGGGCGTTCTTCATCTGATCCCGCCTGCACGGTTGTCAGCGCCGAGAGCGCCTGAATTAACGGGTCATAAACCGGTTTGCCGGACAGCGGCCCGTCAAACCCAAAACCCGAGATGGACATGTAAACCAAACGAGGGTTCAGCGCGCTCAGCACTTCATAGCTCAGGCCCAGACGGTCCGCGACGCCGGGGCGAAAGTTCTGGATGAACACATCGGCCCCTTCGACCAGTTTCTTGATCATCGCGATGTCGTCAGGGTCTTTCAGGTTCGCCACAACCGAGCGTTTGTTGCGGTTGTTGTTGAGATATGACGCCGAGTGCCCACCGCGCCGGGTGGCCACATGGCGTGTGAAATCGCCGTCAGCGCGTTCAATCTTGATCACATCTGCGCCTTGATCGGCCAGAATCATGGTGCTCATCGGACCGGAAACGACTGCGGTCAGGTCAATGACCCGTACACCTGACAGGGGTCCGCTGCGCTGAAAGCCGCTGTGTTGTGTCATCACCACTCTCCTGTTGCCTGTCTTTGAAAGCTAGGCCGCAGCAGGGAGTTGGGGTAGTGCAAAATTCTCAGGAAGAGTTGAAAAAAATTCAGCTCGCGTGGCCCCTCAACCACTCATAAAAGCGCTTCAGGTCGGACCGGATCGGCCCGTCTGGCCGGACCACGTAATACGCGATATTGTCCGCGTCAGGTACGTCAAACGGAGCCACCAATGCGCCGACCGACAACAGTGTATCCACCAGCGGACGCCGCCCAAGGGCAATTCCCAGCCCGTCCTGAGCCGCCTGAATTGTCAGCTCATAGGTCTCCAGACTGTAGCGTTGTTCTGCCGCTGGGGCCAGCAGGCCGCGCGCGTCACACCAGCGGTTCCATTCATCGTTCACCGTTGTGTTGACAAGAACCCGCTGCGTTTCCAGTGCCTGTGAAATAGGCATCCCCCGGATTTGCGCGGCAAGCGCGGGCGACATCACGGGCACGATGGTCTCGGACAACAACTGGGATGA
This sequence comes from Ruegeria sp. AL1, assembly GCF_056540905.1. Lineage (NCBI taxonomy): Bacteria > Pseudomonadati > Pseudomonadota > Alphaproteobacteria > Rhodobacterales > Roseobacteraceae > Ruegeria > Ruegeria sp. AL1. The sequence continues at coordinate 112,839 of NZ_JBQFXP010000011.1, read as the reverse complement.
CACCGTTCCCGGCCAATCCCCCATCCCGCGCCGGATCGCAAGGTCGACATTTTCCCGCTCCAGATCGACCACACGTGTCGTGGTCACAAGATTAACCTCTAGATCCGGGTGGGTGCGCTCAAGATCGACCAGACGCGGCAGCAACCAGCCTGCGGCAAAAGATGGCGTCAGTGTCAGCGACACGCGCTTGCGGCCGGGCATGGACCGGATCGCTTCGGTTGCGCTGAGAATCTCGGACATGGGCCCTTTGATGCGGTCAAAAAACTGCCGGCCATCGGTGGTGAGGTACAGGCGGCCTTTTCGGTTTTCGATCAACCGCACACCCAGTTCAGCCTCGAGCGATTTGACCTGATGACTGATTGAGGACGCCGAGACATTCAACCGTTCCGCCGCCTGCACCGCACTTCCGGTCAAGGCAACTTCGTAAAAGGATTTCAACCCGCCGAAGGGCGGGAAATAGTCGTGCTTTCCGGTCAGGCGCGATCTGGACATGTCCTGACCCTAGCGTCGGATGATCACAAATGGCAGTCCCGGATTGAACGGTAGGATGCCACGCCCCCAAGATCGGGATCGGCGACGCGGCACTCAGACCTTATCCGATCAAAATATCTGCCATCCGTTCGCCGATAATAACGGTTGGGGCCATCGTATTACCGGTCGAGACGCGCGGCATAACGGATGCATCCGCGATAGACAGCCCCTCAAGCCCGTGCACGGACAGGTTGCCATCGACGACCGACATGTCATCCTGCCCCATTTTGCAGGTGCAGCTTTGGTGGAAATAGGTGCCTGCCGCGTTCCGCGCAAAATCTTTCAGGCTGGCCCCGTCCAGCGCGCCCGGCATAACCTCGCGCTTGGCATATTCGGCCATCGGCGCGGCGTTCCCGATCTCGCGGCACAGTTCAATACATGTGGTCAGTGCAGTCAGGTCGGCCTCTTCCCGCAGGAACCCGCCATCAATCGACAGTGGAGCGTTCACATCCGCGCTGGTCAATCGCACGCTGCCCCGGCTTTGCGGGCGCACCAAACCCGGCGCGATCGTCCACGACCCTGGCGGAACCTCCGTCTGCGCCCCGGTGACTTCCGAGGCATAAGGCACTTCGATATGGAAAGGTTGCAGATCAGGCGTATCCAGCGCAGCGTCGGACTTCCAGAAGAACGTGGCCTCGGCTGCGCTGTTGGCGGGCGGCAGAGGGGTGTTGTATTCCCAGATACACCCTGCAGCCAGAATGTGATCCTGAAAGTTCTGGCCAACGCCCTGAAGGTTATGCCTGACGTCGATCCCCAGCGGTTCAAGATCCTGTGCCCGGCCGATTCCGGACTGCATCAATATACGTGGTGAGTTGATCGCGCCTGCCGACAAAATGACCCTGGATCCGGCAGCAACCGTTTGCAATTCCCCATCCTTCTCAAACGTGACGCCGGTTACCTTGCTGCCGTCCATCGTCAGATTGTGTACCGTGGCCCCGGTCAGCAGCGTGATGTTGGGCTGCGACAGTGTCTCCCACAGGTAGGATGCGGGCAGGTTCAAACGCTGGCCATCGCGGATGCGTACATTGGCCAGTGCCGCACCGCCGTCGCCTTCCATCATGGCGCCGTTCATGTCGTCATAAGCGGGGATGCCGACAGTTTCACAGGCGTCGACAAAGGACTGCGCCGACGGGTTGAAGCCGCGAACCTGATCCACATAAAGGCGTCCACCGCTTCCGCGCCGGTCTGGGTCAGGCGCGCCGTGCCAGTCTTCGATCCGTTTGTAGATCTCAAGCACCGAGTCATAGCTCCACGCGTCATCCCCGGTCTCGGATGCCCAGAAATCAAAGTCATTCTTGTGGCCGCGCGCCCAGATCATCACGTTGATCGACGACCCCCCGCCTACGACCTTGCCCATCGGCAGGATCAGAGACCGCCCGTTGACGGCCTCATTGGCATCCGCCGAATAGCCCCAATCCCGCTCGGACCGGATGTTGGTGGGCCACAGCAAAGGATTGAGCACCGCGTCAATCTGATCAGTTCCCCCGGCCTCGAGCACCAGAACCGTCGCATCCGTCTCGGCGGCCAACCGACCGGCGACAACAGCCCCACCCGACCCTGATCCAATGACGATATAGTCATACTGCGCGGCCAATGCCTGCGCGTTGTAGCGCTGGGTAATGGCTGCATCGCCCAGAGTTTGCGCCGCAGCCTTGACCGCCAGCGCACTGGCTCCTGTCGCAAGGGCCAACTGAACGAACCTGCGGCGACTGATCCGACCGTGCAGCAATCCCGCCTGCAATGCGTTGAATTTATCTCCGGCCAATAGGTCCAAAGTTGGCTTTAGGTGCATCTTTTTCTTCCTCTTTCCATCAATCTGTCGCAACACACCGATACCGCCTGTCGGTCCGGTTACAGGACCCGGCCCAGAACGGCGCAGGCCAGGTTCGGATCAGGCCCGCCGCTTCCGGTAGTCGCGGGGCGTGGTCCCGTACTGAGATCGGAAGTTCCGTGTCAGGCTTTGGTGATGCCCAAAGCCCCACCGCAGGGCAATTTCGCTGATGGACATACGCGCGTATCGCGGATCTCGCAGGTCGTCGGCTATGCGCGCCAGCCGCATTTTGCGAATGGTGGACGAGATCGACCTGTTATCATTGCCATAGATTTCCGTCAGCCGACGCACGGACATACCCATGCGCGCCGCCAAGGCATTCCGGTCAAAGGCAGGGTCATCCAGATTGGCCTGAATCGCAGAATCCGCACGCAGCAGAATTTGCTGCTCGGGTTTTGACAGCTCAAAAGAGGCATCTCCGACCGAGGCCAACCCGGCCACGAACAAATCGAGGATTGCGGCCTGCATCGCATTCCGTACGGGTTCGGTGGCGTCGTCTATTGTTTGCACCAGTTGAACGACACTCGCGCCGGTCGCACGTCCGATCGCACTGTTGCCGGGCACGGTGATGCCTGTGAACTGATCCGCGTTGGGCAAATGGCCAAGCAGATCGTTGCGGGGAATCTGGACAACCAGTTGCTGAAACCCGTCCTGCAAATCGATGCTGTACCGATCCGTACTGCTGTACAGAGTGAAATCACCTGGCGTTAAATGAGCCACCCGCCCGCATTGGCTGATCGTGCCCTGCCTGGCGGTTTGCAAGCTGATAAGAAAGCTCTCTTCTGTAGCGCGGGATACATCTTTCTGTCGGCGTCGCACCAGTTGCTGGCTACCGGTCACGAATGACGTCGATAGGCGCGACATGCGATTCAACGAGATTTCGCCATTGAAATCGTCGGGTTGGTCGCATTGGCAATCAAGCATCACATAAGCATCGCAAACCGCCTCGCGCCAGAATGCAAACCTGTCTTTTTGCCGGATGCTTTTCGTGCTCAGCAATGAAGTCATCGTAAAAAACCCGCCTCCCGCAGTTTTTCTATCACGAAACTGTTGTTTCAAAAAACCTAGCGGGTGCGTCGCTCAATCTGAACGATCTTTCCGCCCGTATTGAGAAACCGGCTGGGCTGACGACAATGACCGAAATAACTGCGCTAGCCGCGAATGGCTTTCAGGCCTTTGCGAACTTGACGCTTCAGGAATTTTCGGACACCTGCCGTTTCGCACAATTCACGAATGGTTTCGGCGACCAATAGGTCCCTTAGCTTGGGGTCGACATTCAAAAGCTGCTCAAGGTCGGCCTGTTCCAAATCCAGAGATGGTGGCACATCCAAAGCGCCATAATCGATGTCCTGAAACTCCAGACCTTGCTCGTCCCGCACCCAGCGCAGGTCGTCCCGATTGTGATATAGCACAGCCGCGGAAGCCTCTGGTCGCAACGTGGCGCGCGGTAAGCCCAGCTTGGCTGAAGCCTGCGCAAGCGCCACGTTTAATTGTCTGTTCGCACCTTTGAAAACGCCGTCCAGATCACGAAAGGCGCGGCTTCTGATCCAATATTGCGCGGCCGTCAGCTCTGCCGGGCCGGAAACGTTCGCATTTACCTGCTTGACGGCTTTCGCGGCGGCCTCACTCAGGCCGGCAAAATGCAGCATGTCCGCAACCACATCCCCCCGCGCAAGCTGAGCACGGTCGAACAGCCGAATAAATACCGCCTCGCCGAAGACAGCTGAATAGTTGTCATAAACCCGAGAAATCGAACGGGCCGGGTCCCCGAAGCTGCGGGAACTTCCGGATGCTTTCATTTGTTGCTGAATGCGAGCCAGATAGCCTGCGACGGGGTTGCGATAGTAACACAACACCCGAAATTCCGCATCGATGGGTGCAAACAGGGCCTTCAACCGTCCGATCGCTTCCCGATCCAGAAAGCTGAAGGATTCCGATGAAATTATAACGTGTTCAGCTTTGGACCGCTGTATCTTTGCAATGATGCGATCCAGACCGCTTTGCGCGGCTGCTATGGTTTTTGCCGCCTCTGCCGCTTTGTTCTTGAAACGCGTGGATCGGGGCCACTTGTCGCGATCCGGTTCGATCAGAGGCACCAGCCAGCGGTGGTTCTTCTTGAGCCGCACCAGCTGCATCAGCGCGCTGGTCGACGGCGTGTCCAGAGGGTACAGTACGCCACTGCGCTCCAGCATCCGCCGGTTCGCAGCCAGAGTGTCCTGAATCGACGTACTGCCGGTTTTCGGGTTACCGATATGCAGGGTGATGGTTTTCATGATGCCGTGGCTGCGCCTGCGCTGCTATGCATGATCCTCGCGGTTCATCCGCATTTGGAATGCCCGCAACTGCGGCAGGTCATGCATCCTTCGATCATGACCATGTCGAACTGACCGCAGGACGGGCACGCCTTCCCGCGTGGCGCGTCCATGTTCACCACTTGTGCTTGTGGGTCGGATTTCAGCCCCATGCCTTCGCCCTCAAGAAAACCGATATTGACCATGTGCTGTTCGATCACCCCACCAATTGCGGCGAGTATGGACGGGATATACTTGCCCTTGACCCAGGCCCCACCGCGCGGATCAAACACGGCTTTCAACTCTTCGACAACAAAGGACACATCCCCACCCCGACGGAACACCGCCGAAATCATGCGGGTCAAAGCGAGCGTCCAGGCGTAATGCTCCATGTTCTTCGAGTTGATGAACACCTCGAACGGACGCCGCCGCCCGCCGATGACGATATCGTTGATCGTCAGGTAAATCGCATGTTCACTGTCTGGCCATTTCAGCTTGTAGGTTGACCCTTCCAGCGCCTGTGGGCGATCCAGAGGCTCGGACATATAGACCACCTCGCCTCCGTCCACCTCATGCGGGGCAGCAGCGCTTTCGCCGGGGGCGGTATCTGCGCTCTCGGATACAGTCAGGACCGAGCCGGTCACGTCATTCGGGCGATAAGTGGTGCAGCCTTTGCAGCCCTGATCCCAGGCCTGCATGTAGACATCCTTGAAGGCGTCAAAGCTGATATCCTCGGGGCAGTTGATCGTCTTGGAAATCGAGCTGTCGATCCATTTCTGCGCCGCAGCCTGCATCTTGACGTGGTCGGACGGGGTCAGCGTTTGCGCGTTGACGAAATACTCCGGCAACTCGGAGTCACCAAACTTGTCGCGCCACATCTGCACGGCATAGTCCACAACTTCTTCCTCGGTGCGAGAGCCGTCCTTCTGCAGCACTTTGCGCGTGTAGGCATAGGCAAAGACCGGCTCGATCCCGGAAGACACGTTGCCCGCATACAAGGAAATCGTGCCTGTCGGCGCTATCGAGGTCAGCAGCGCGTTGCGGATGCCATGTTCACGGATCGCATCGCGTACATCCTCGTCCATCTGCTGCATAGTCCCGCTGGCCAGATACTTGTCAGCGTCAAACAGGGGAAACGCGCCCTTCTCGCGTGCCAAATCGACCGACGCCAGATACGCGGCGCGGGCGATACTGTGCAACCAGCGCTCGGTCTGACGCGCCGCCTCGTCGGACCCATAGCGCAGACCCAGCATCAGCAGAGCATCGGCCAGACCTGTCACGCCCAGCCCAATACGGCGCTTGTCCTGCGCTTCGGCCTCTTGTTCCGCCAGCGGGAATTTCGACGCGTCCACCACGTTGTCCATCATGCGCACGGCAGTGGCGACCAGCTCTTGCAAGGCCGCCTCGTCCAGATGCGCCGCATCTTCGAACGGGTCCGCGACCAGTCGCGCCAGATTGATCGACCCCAGCAGGCACGCCCCGTAGGGCGGCAGAGGCTGCTCACCACACGGGTTGGTGGCCGCGATGGTTTCCACATAGCTCAGGTTGTTGGCCTTGTTGATCCTGTCGATGAAGATCACGCCGGGCTCGGCATAGTCATAGGTGGCCTGCATGATCTTGTTCCAAAGATCACGGGCCTGAACCGTGTGATAAATCTTGCCGTCGAACACCAACTCCCACGGGCCATCGGCCTTGACCGCCTCCATGAACGGATCTGTCACCAGCACCGACATGTTGAACATGCGCAGCCGCGCCGGGTCGGATTTTGCGGTGATGAACTGTTCGATATCGGGGTGATCGCAGCGCATGGTCGCCATCATCGCCCCGCGTCGTGAGCCTGCGGACATGATCGTGCGACACATGGCGTCCCAGACATCCATAAAGCTCAGCGGTCCGGATGCATCCGCCGCGACCCCTTTTACATCGGCACCGCGTGGACGGATGGTCGAGAAATCATAGCCGATCCCGCCACCCTGCTGCATGGTCAGTGCGGCCTCTTTCAGCATGTCGAAAATGCCGCCCATGCTGTCGGGCACGGTGCCCATGACGAAACAGTTGAACAGCGTCACCTGCCGCGCGGTACCGGCGCCCGCGGTGATGCGCCCGGCGGGCAGGTATTTGAAATCCTCCAGCGCGCTGTAGAATTTTTCTTCCCAATGCGCCGGGTCCTGTTCCACCCGCGCCAGATCGCGGGCGATGCGCCGCCAACTGTCCTCGACCGTCTGATCGATGGGTGTGCCATCCGCCTTTTTAAAGCGGTATTTCATGTCCCAGATCTGCTCGGCGATGGGGGCGGCAAAGCGGCTCATTGGTGATTCCCTGTGCTGAAAGAGATATGAATACTAGACCGGATCACATCTAAACCACAACACCTTGATGACAAGCCGCAGAAGGCTACAATATAGGGACCCGCCATGGGACGACTCTGTGGGAAAGCTGTGGATAAGTACGTAAATCTCATCAAACTGTCCGTCGGATCGGAAAGCGTTGACACGCTGATGGCGTGGCAGGACGGTCGCAGGCCGCTCTATGAGGATGGATGCCCGCGTCACGTCACCCGCATGTGGCCCAAGCGCGAGGCCGAGATTCTGAATGGCGGATCAATCTATTGGGTGATCAAGGGCGTCGTGCAATGCCGTCAGCGCATCCTGCGACTGGACGAAGTACGCGGCGAGGACGGCATCCGCCGCTGCGCCATTGTGCTGGACCCCGAGGTGCATCGCACGCAGAACGCCCTCAAGCGCCCGTTTCAGGGCTGGCGCTATCTGAAACCCGAAGACGCACCCGCCGATCTACCGAAAGGGCGCGAGCAGGACGATGCGTTGCCTGACGATCTGAACCGTGCATTGGCCGATATCGGCGTGCTTTAACCCAGCCGGTCCAGCAGGTCGTTCAAAACTGCTTTTTCACCCATGTCGTATTTCGCCACCCGACTGCGCCACAAAGTCGCCTGTGACTGCAAAATCTGCCCATCCGTCAGGATTTTCAGGTGGTTCGCCCGCAACGTCTCGCCGGTCGAGGTGATATCGGCGATGGCCTCGGCGGTTTCGTTCACCACCGTCCCCTCGGTCGCGCCCTGACTGTCGACCAGCGTATAATCGGCCACGCCTGCATCCGTCAGGAACTCGCGCACCAGCCGGTGGTACTTGGTCGCGATGCGCAGGCGGTGGCCGTGCGACTTACGAAAAGCCGCGGCCGCCGCATCCAGATCATCCAGCGTATCCACATCGACCCAGCAGGCCGGTGTTGCGATGATCAGATCGGCCTTGCCAAACCCCAGCTGTGATACTTCTTCCAACTGCTGTTCCCACCGTGGCAGTTTCTCATGCACCAGATCGATGCCGGTGACGCCCAGATGAATCCGCCCTGCCGCCAGTTCGCGCGGAATTTCCCCGGCAGATAACAGGATCAGCGACACACCGTCGATCCCTTCGACCTTGCCCGCATATTCCCGGTCCGATCCGCTGCGCGAGAGGGTGATACCGCGCTTTTCGAACCACGAGAACGTCTTGTCCATCAACCGGCCCTTCGAGGGCACGCCCAGTTTCAGGCTCATTGCGCGCCCTCCTCGATCTCGAGCATCAGGTCAGGACGCAGCACGCCGCCCACTGCGGGGATTTCTGCGCCGCCACCCAGTTGCCGGGTCAACGCATCATAGCGCCCGCCGGTGGCGATCGGCGGCAGGTCCGCGCGGCCTTCGGCGTAAAAGCCAAAGACAAAACCGTCATAATACTCCATCGACGTACGGCCATAGGAGGCTTCGAAATCCAACCGCTCGACATCGACGCCCCGCGCCTGCAGCGCGGAGATACGGCCTTCCAGCCGATCCAGCGCGGGGGTGATCTGGGGCAGGTCCACTGCGACATCGCGCAGTTGTTCCAAAGCAAAAGGCATGGTTTCGCGCACGTTCAGCAACGTTTCCAGCCCCACCAGTTCACTATCCGAAATGGGCGGGGTATCCCGGTCCTCTCGCAGGGCGGCGATGCGCGCCTCAATCTCAGAGGCGCGGCGCTTGCCGATCATGGGCGCGTCAATTGCCAGAGGGTCCGCTGCGTCCAGCAGGGCGTCACGCCCCTCGGGACCCGGCTTGCGGCCTGCAAAGCGATCCAGCAACACCCGGAACCGGCGAGGACGCCACAGATGCCGCATTAGCGCGGCTTTGCGCCGGTCAGTGGTTTTCAGCCCGGCAACGGCGGCGGTCAGGATGCCAATATCCCCCGTCGCCGCGCGCAACGGTATCCCGCGCAGTTGAAGGGCAAACAACGAGAATACTTCGGCATCGGCCCCGGCGGCATCACTGCGGTCAAAGACTTCATACCCGACCTGAATGTACTCGTTCGAGCGATCCGGGTCATGTTCCTGCCGCCGGAAAACCTCGCCAGAATAGGTGTACCGCGCAGGCTCGGCCCCGTCAGACATGTGCATCTGCACCACCGGCAGGGTGAAATCCGGGCGCAGCATCTGCTCGCCGCGCAGCGCGTCCGAGGTCACATAGGCACGGGCGCGGATATCCTCACCATAGAGGTCCAGAAGAGTGTCAGCAGGTTGCAGCAGCGGCGTATCCACCACCTGCGCGCCCGCTGCCTCGAACCGGACGCGCATCATCGCGGCGCGGGCCTGTATCTGGGAACGGTTGGGCATCGCTCAGTCCTGACTGTCCAGAATTTCGCGCACCTTGGCGACCAGATCGCCCCGAGGAACTTCGAACTGGCTGGGACGTTCTTTCCACTCCTCCAGCGTGGCGCTTTCGGCAATCTTCGCGCCAAGGATCAGGTCCTTGATCTGCACAATCCCGTTGGCCTTCTCGTCACCGCCTTCGATCACCGCAATGGGTGAGTTCCGCTTGTCCGCGTATTTCAGCTGATTGCCAAAATTCTTGGGGTTGCCCAGATAAACTTCTGCCCGGATACCAGCATTGCGCAACTCGGCCACCATCGCCTGATAATCGGCCATCCGGTCACGGTCCATCACCGTGACGACCACGGGGCCTTTGGATTGCGCGCCGATCCGGCCCTTTTCGCGCAGGGCAGCCAGCAGGCGGTCCACACCAATGGAGATGCCTGTTGCAGGCACTTCCTGCCCGGTAAACCGCTTGACCAGATCGTCATAGCGACCACCACCCGAGACCGAGCCGAACTGCCGCTTGCGGCCTTTCTCATCGAAAATTTCAAAGGTCAGTTCGGCCTCATAGACCGGCCCGGTGTAATAGCCGAGGCCACGCACGACCGAGGGGTCAATCTCAATCCGGTCCGAGCCATAGCCGCCCGCATCCAGCAGCGCTCCGATCTGTTCCAATTCGGCGATCCCGTCGGTCCCGATTTTGCTGGCGCCAACAGCTGCACGCAGGTTGGCCAGCGTCCCGGCGGTATCGGCGGCCTTGGAGGTCAGAAAGGCAATCACCGGCTCGGCCTGATCGTCGCTGAGGCCCACGCCATCGATAAACGCGCCCGACGCGTCCAGGCGGCCCTTGGTCAACAACTCGCGCACACCGGTTTCACCTACCTTGTCGAACTTGTCGATGGTGCGCAGGACATTGTCGCGGGCAGCGACGTCATCGCCCAGCCCCATCGCCTCAAGCACGCCGTTCAAAACCTTACGGTTATTCACCCGCACCAGATAGTCGCCGCGTGGAATGCCGACGGTCTCCAGCGTATCCGAAAGCATCGCGCAGATCTCGGCGTCGGCGGCCATCGAGGCTGTTCCCACCGTATCCGCATCACATTGATAAAACTGACGATACCGCCCCGGCCCCGGCTTCTCATTCCGCCAGACCGGGCCCATCGCATAGCGGCGATAGGGCGTGGGCAGGTCGTTGCGGTGCTGCGCATAGACCCGGGCCAGAGGCGCTGTCAGGTCATAGCGCAGGGCCATCCAGTCGCCCTTGTCGTTTTCGTCAACTTCCTGCCACGCAAACACGCCCTCGTTCGGGCGATCCACATCGGGCAGGAACTTGCCCAGCGCCTCGACCGTTTCGACCGCGCTGCTTTCCAACGCGTCGAACCCATAGCGATGATAGACGCCCGCAATCGTCCGCAGCATCTCGGTGCGCTGCGAGACTTCCTGGCCGAAATAATCGCGGAACCCTTTCGGCGTGACGGCCTTGGGGCGGGGCTGTTTCTTTGGCTTGGCCATGTGGGGCGTCCTTGGGGCTTAGTGTTCCGCGCGCGGTCTATCCCATGGCCCGCATCGGGGCAAGGCGGGGTTTCTCTGGCCATGGGCCAATCGCGTCGTTATGACCACCGGCAAAGGAGTTCCCCAATGCAGCATCTGGAAGAACAGATCGCCCATCTGACCCGCACGGTCGAAGACCTGAACGCCGTCGTCACCGCGCAACAATCCGAGATCGACCGCCTGACCCGCCGAGTCGAGATGCTGTTCCAGCGCGAGGCTGAACGCGCGCAGGAAGGATCAGGCGGTATCGTCTACGGAGACGAACGCCCGCCGCATTATTGACCAATCACAGCCCCAGCGTCGATTTCACCGCATTATCGACCACGCCGCCCAAAAGGGCATCCTTGTCCGCAGCGCAGCCATCGGACAGCGCGGCGATGAAGGTTTCTCGCAGTTGGGCTTTTTCCTCGTCAGTGGTCGCGTGTTCTTCGATATTGATCTGACGGTTATACAGCGACAGGGCCGCCATTTTCCTGACGACGGTTACAACAAATTCTTCGTCACCGTCTGCCTCTTCCGCGATCGAGGCGCAGGTATAATGCATAACAGGTAGTGCGTCCTGCACCATCTGATCTGCCGCCTCATCCGCAAGTGCAAGCGAGGGGCCACCAAGAAGCACGGCACACGCCGCCAATTTGAACGCAGTATTTCTCATCACACTCACTTCCAGTTATGCCCGATAACGGCCCCGGCCACACCACCGATTGCCGCGCCTTTGCCGTCGCCGATCAAAGCCCCGACGCCAGCACCTATGAGCGCGCCTTCGATGGTCTTCTTTTTCTTTTTGTCATCCGCCAAACTCACCGATGCGGAAACCAGTACCAGCCCCGCAGTTGCCGCAAAGACCAGCTTTCGCATTGAAAAACATTTCGTTGTCATTTGGATCGCCTCCCAAGGTCTATCCCACTCAAACGGTCTAAGGATCAGCCTAACCGGGCGCATGGGTCGTGGCAACATTCGGGTGCGTGGTCAAAATTCCTCGACCGACATCACCCCATCCAACGACTTGATCGCACCCTTGATCTGAGGATTGATGGGGAAGGACTGGCCAAGGTCCATCTCGACCTCGCCGGGCAGGGACGGGTCCAGCAGGCACAGCTGAACCGGGCCGCGTGACGCGCCCTTGGCAGCTGCTTTGGCGTCCTCCAGAACCTTGGAAATGATCGGCAACACCTCGGCCTCGTCAACGAACACCCGCAGCCCGGACGCACCTGCATCCGCCACAACCGCATCCACCGGACCAACCGACCGACCCAGCAGCTTAAGCTGATCGGCTTCCATCGTGGCCTCGACATTGATGACCACCTGAGCACCCGTTTCCAAAAACTCTCGGCATTTCTCAAGCGTGTCCGAGAACAGCGTCACTTCGTAAGCACCGGTCGGGTCCGATAACTGAGCAAAGGCAAAACGGTTACCGCGCGCTGATTTCCGTTCCTGCCGCCCGGCGACGACACCGGCCATCTGGGCCAAATGCGGACCGGACCGGGCCTTTTCCGTTACCTCATCCAACGTCATCACCTTTTTGCGTTTCAACGCCGGCATGTAGTCGTCCAACGGGTGACCGGACAGATAAAAGCCAATGGCTTTGAATTCCTCGCTCAGCCGTTCGGCAGGCAGCCAGTCTGGTGACAGGGACAAGCGGGGTTCGGGCAGATCATCGCCCGCTTCGCCAAACAACGAGACCTGATTGGAGTTTCTTTGTTCATGGATCGCGGCCGAATACTGCACCAGTGGATCAAGGCTTTCAAAGACGCGGCGGCGGTTGCTGTCCAACTGATCAAACGCCCCGGCCCGCGCCAGCATCTCAAGCGGGCGCTTGCCGACCTTTTTCAGATCGACCCGGCGGGCGAAGTCAAAAAGGTTCACGAATGGTTTGTCACCACGTCCCTCAACCACAAGGTTCATCGCCTCGACACCTACGTTTTTCAACGCACCCAGCGCATAGACCAGTTCACCGTTCACCACATCGAACGTCGCCAGAGACCGGTTCACGCAGGGCGGCACATAGGGTAGCTCCAACCCTTTGCGGACCTCTTCGAAATAAACCGCCAGCTTGTCGGTCAGGTGGATATCGCAGTTCATGACACCGGCCATGAACTCGACCGGATGGTTCGCTTTCAGCCAACCGGTCTGATAGCTGACGACCGCATAGGCCGCCGCGTGGGATTTGTTGAAGCCATAGTTGGCGAATTTGTCCAACAGGTTCCAGACCTCGGTCGCCTTGGCCTCGTCCACATCGTTTTCGGCGGCACCTTTGAGGAATTTGGGCCGCTCGGCGTCCATCGCCTCTTGAATCTTCTTACCCATCGCGCGGCGCAGCAGGTCCGCGCCCCCAAGGCTGTAGCCCGCCATTTCCTGCGCGATCTGCATCACCTGTTCCTGATAGACGATGATGCCCTGGGTCTCGTCCAGAATATGGTCGATGGACGGGTGCAGCGTGTCGCGTTCGCTGAGCTTATTCTTGACCTCGCAGAACTTGGGGATGTTCTCCATAGGGCCGGGACGATACAGCGCGACGAGGGCGATGATATCCTCGATACAGTCCGGCTTCATCCGCTTGAGGGCATCCATCATGCCCGAGCTTTCCACCTGGAACACCGCAACCGTCTTGGCCGCGGAATAGAGCTTGTACGTCGCCTCATCATCCAGCGGGATGGCGTTGATCTCATTCACCGCCCCTTCGGCGGGTTCATAAAGCTCGGTCCCATCGGGTGCGGTGTGAAGATCGCGCCCGGATTTGAAGATCAAATCCATCGCGTTCTGGATCACCGTCAGGGTTTTCAAACCCAGAAAGTCGAACTTCACCAGCCCGGCCTGCTCGACCCATTTCATGTTGAACTGGGTTGCGGGCATGTCCGAGCGCGGGTCCTGATAAATCGGCACCAGCGCATCCAGTGGCCGATCCCCGATCACCACCCCAGCCGCGTGCGTTGAGGCGTTGCGCAACAGCCCCTCGACCTGCTGGCCATAGGTCAGCAACCGGTCGACGACCTCTTCACTGCGCGCCTCTTCCCGCAGGCGGGGTTCGTCTTTCAGCGCCTTTTCGATGGAGACAGGTTTGACCCCCTCAACCGGGATCATCTTCGACAGGCGATCCACCTGCCCGTAGGGCATCTGCAAGACCCGCCCGATATCGCGCACGGCGGCCTTCGACAGCAACGCACCAAAGGTGATGATCTGCCCCACCTTGTCGCGCCCGTACTTCTGCTGCACGTAGCGGATCACCTCTTCCCGGCGGTCCATGCAGAAGTCGATATCGAAGTCGGGCATCGAAACCCGCTCAGGGTTCAAAAACCGTTCGAACAGCAGAGAATAGCGCAGCGGGTCAAGGTCGGTGATCGTCAGCGCATAGGCCACCAGAGAGCCAGCACCCGAGCCCCGCCCCGGCCCCACCGGAATGTCGTGATCCTTGGCCCATTGGATAAAGTCGGCAACGATCAGGAAATAGCCGGGAAACCCCATGCCCTCAATAATGCCAAGTTCGAAATCCAGCCGTTCCTGGTATTCCTCGGGCGTCACTGCATGGGGGATGACCGCAAGACGCTTTTGCAGGCCTTCATTGGCGATGCGCCGCAGTTCGGCAACCTCATCATCGGCAAATTTCGGCAAGATCGGATCGCGGCGATAGGCCATGAAAGCGCAGCGGCGCGCGATTTCAACCGTATTCTCCACAGCCTCAGGCAAGTCAGCGAACAGAGTGACCATTTCCTGCTGTGACTTAAAATAGTGCTGCGCGGTCAGGCGGCGGCGGCCTTCTTGTTGGTCGACATAAGCCCCCTCGGCAATACAGATCAGCGCATCATGCGCTTCATACATATCCGAAGTCGGGAAATAAACGTCGTTAGTGGCGACCAGCGGCAGGTTCTTGGCATAAGCCATCTCAACATGGCCGCGCTCAGTCAGGCGTTCGACCTCAGGCTGGCCATCTTCGCCGGGATGACGCTGCAACTCGATATACAGACGATCCGGGAACATCCCCGCCAACCGATCCACCAGAGCCTCGGCCGCAGGCCACTGTCCCTGCTGCAACAGCATCCCCACCGGCCCATCCGGCCCGCCGGTGAGACAGATCAGACCATCCGACCGCTCCGCCAACTCGTCCAAAGTGACCTGCGGCAACTGCCCGCCCTTGTCCACATAGAGGCACGAGCTGAGCTTCATCAGGTTCTCATACCCGGCCTCGGACTGCGCCAGCAGTACTAGCGGCGCGGGCGCTTTCGGCTTCTCACCGGGCTGCGCCTGCACAAACGCCAAATCAACCTGACATCCCATGATCGGCTGAATACCCGCACCACTGGCGGTCACGGAAAACTCCAACGCCGAGAACATCGAATTGGTGTCCGTCACCGCAACGGCAGGCATCTCGGCCTTCTCGCACAGACCCGGCAGCTTCTTCAGCCGCACAGCGCCTTCCAGCAGAGAATATTCGGTGTGAACGCGGAGGTGAATGAATCGAGGGGTACTGCTCATACCCCTACGCTATCCCAGCCAGAGGCGCTGCAAAAGCGTGAACCGACGCTTTGGGATGCTCAAAAAATCAGCTCTGATTATTCGGCTTTTCCAGAAGGTGCTTCGGAAAGCGACAGACCCGAAAGACAAAAAACACTTTAGTTTCAGACGACTGAATGTCAGACATGCGCGACGATTCATCGCTTGCGCGGTGTAATGGTGCATTCCGCAGGCAGTTTTTCTTGCCAGATCGGCTGCGCTGTTTCTAACATCAACCGGCAAGCACTCCGCCCGCCACTCTTTCTACGTCGCATCGAAGGAGGGCCCGACGGGCACAACAGGGTAACGCGACGGGTTTCTCGAATGGATATCACGTTTCTTCTGAACGGAGAGACAGTGGAACTGGCGGATGTCGATCCGACAGCAACCCTGCTGGACTGGCTGCGCGAGGATCGCGGCCTGACCGGCACCAAGGAAGGCTGCAACGAAGGCGATTGCGGGGCCTGCACGGTCATGGTCACCGAGGAAGGCACGGCCAAAGCGCTGAATTCCTGCATCCTCTTCCTGCCTCAACTGCACGGCAAAGCGGTCCGCACGGTCGAGGGCGCAAGCGGCCCCAATCAAGAACCACATCCGGTGCAACAGGCGATGGTCGATCTGCACGGCTCACAATGCGGCTTCTGCACACCGGGCTTTGTCATGTCGATGGTTGCAGGTCACGCCAATGGCGCAACCGACCATGACACCCAGCTTGCAGGCAACCTGTGCCGCTGCACCGGCTACGCCCCGATCATCCGCGCCGCCAAAGCCGCCGAACCCCACCCGGTCCCTGAATGGGTCACCAACGACCAATCCTTCTCTTGTTCACAAATACCTCGGGGGGAGGCCGAAGGCCGGGGGGCAGAGCCCCCCTTCCTGCCCGAAACCGCCGACGAACTGGCCGCGCTTTATACGCAACACCCCGACGCCACTCTGATTGCCGGAGCGACGGATGTGGGCCTCTGGGTCACCAAGCAACTGCGCGACCTCGACCCGGTGATCTTCCTCAGCCGCTGCGATGACCTCAAGGACATCACGATCACCGACAAAGAAATCCGCTTTGGAGCGATGGCCGACATGAACCGCATGGGCGCGGCGTTAGCGGACCACCACCCCTCCTACGCCGAGATGATCCGCCGCTATGCCAGTGTGCAAGTCCGCCACGCGGCCACCGTGGGCGGCAATATCGCCAATGGCTCACCGATCGGAGACAACCCGCCCGCCCTGATCGCATTGGGCGCAACCCTGCATCTGCGCAAGGGCGACGAACGGCGACAGATTCCGTTGGAGGACTTCTTCATCGACTACGGCAAACAGGACCGCGCGCCCGCTGAATTCGTCGAAGCCGTCAGCTTTCCGCGCCAACCCGACCGGCTGAAGGTCTACAAGCTCAGCAAACGGTTCGATCAGGATATCTCAGCCGTCTGCGGCTGTTTCAATATCACCGTTACGGACGGCACCGTCGCACAGGCGCGGATTGCGTTTGGCGGCATGGCGGGCATTCCGAAACGGGCAAGCAACGTCGAGGTCGCGCTGATCGGCAAAGCATGGACGCGCGAGGCAATCGACGCCGCGCTGCCTGCCTTTGCCGAAGATTACTCACCACTCACGGACATGCGCGCCTCGGCCACCTACCGTATGGAAGCCGCCAAGGCGATGCTGGAACGCTATTACCTTGAAGATCAGGGCGAGGTGACCAACGTGTTGGAGGTCCCGGCATGAGCGTGTCTAAGCCCCTCCCCCACGATGCCGCTCCGCTGCATGTGTCCGGCACCGCGCGTTATGTGGATGACATCCCGACGCCCAAGGGCTCGCTGCATCTCGCATTCGGCCTCAGCCCGATTGCCAAGGGCAGGATCACCGCGATGGACCTATCAGCCGTAAAAGCCGCCGATGGGGTGGTGATGGTGATGACCGCAGACGACCTACCCTTTGCCAATGACGTTTCTCCGTCCATTCATGACGAACCCCTGCTGTCGGACGGCACGATCCACTATATCGGCCAGCCGGTGTTTCTGGTTGTCGCCACCAGCCATCTGGCCGCCCGTAAGGCCGCGCGGCTGGGCAAGATCGACTATGCCGAAGAAACTCCGATCCTGACGGTCGAAGACGCTTTGGCCGCCGACAGCCGGTTCGAAGACGGCCCGCGTATCTATGCCAAGGGAGACGCCGATGCCGCCATCTCCAGCGCGTCCCACGTGATCGAAGGCACGTTCGAACTGGGCGGGCAGGAGCATTTCTATCTGGAAGGTCAGGCCGCTCTGGCCGTGCCGAATGAGGGCGCGGATATGCTGGTGCACAGCTCGACCCAGCACCCGACCGAGATACAGCACAAGGTGGCCGATGCCTTGGGTGTTCCCATGCACGCCGTCCGGGTCGAAACCCGCCGCATGGGCGGTGGGTTCGGCGGCAAGGAAAGTCAGGGCAACGCTCTGGCCGTCGCCTGCGCCGTAGCAGCCCGCGCAACCGGCAAAGCCTGCAAGATGCGCTATGACCGCGACGATGACATGATCATCACCGGCAAGCGCCATGCGTTCCGGATTTCCTACAAGGCCGGGTTCGATGAGAACGGGCACATTCAGGGTGTTTCCTTCCTGCACCACGCGATTTGCGGCTGGGCGCAGGATCTGTCCCTGCCCGTCGCCGACCGCGCGATGCTGCATTCGGACAACGCCTACCTTCTGCCAAACGCGCGGATCGAGAGTCACCGACTGAAGACCAACACCCAATCCGCCACCGCCTATCGTGGGTTCGGAGGCCCTCAGGGTATGGTCGGGATCGAACGCGTTATGGACCACGCCGCACATGAGCTGGGTCTGGACCCTGTCGAACTGCGTCGACGCAACTACTATGAGCCCGCGCATCAAGTGGCTGATCAGCCCCTACACCAGAAACCGCTGGGCCATCCCGACCCGCATGAGGACCTGACCAGCCGGGGCGCAGTGGAAACTGGGGATGCCTCGGTTCGACCTCTGCCCACCGGCGGCAACACCACGCCCTACGGTATGGAGGTTAGCGATTTTGAGCTGCACGGCATGACCGAAGCACTACTGGAATCCAGTGACTATGCCGCGCGGAAAGCAGCGATTGCAAAATGGAATGCCGAGAACAGCGTGATCAAGAAGGGCATCGCTTTCTCTCCGGTCAAATTCGGGATTTCCTTTACGCTGACCCACCTGAACCAGGCAGGCGCGTTGGTGCATGTGTACCAAGACGGCTCGGTCCACCTGAACCATGGCGGCACCGAGATGGGACAGGGCCTGTTCCAGAAGGTCGCCCAAGTCGCGGCCTCGCGGTTCGGCATTCCGCTGGAGATGGTCAAGATCACCGCCACCGACACCGCCAAAGTGCCGAACACCTCGGCCACTGCGGCATCGTCGGGCAGTGACCTGAACGGCATGGCGGTGAAAGCGGCCTGCGACACGATCCGCGACCGGATGGCCGACTATCTGGCCGAACGGCATCAGGCCGATCCATCGGCGGTCACATTCGCGGACGGCCACGTTTCAATTGGTGAAGAGCGCTATACCTTCGCCGAAGCCGCCGCACTGGCCTATCAGGGCCGTATCAGCCTGTCGGCGACCGGGTTCTACAAGACCCCCAAAATCGAATGGGACCGGATCGCAGGCCGGGGCCGCCCGTTCTTCTACTTCGCCTATGGCGCGTCTGTCACCGAAGTGGCGATCGACACCCTAACCGGCGAAAACCGCATTCTGCGCACCGATATCCTCCATGACGCAGGCGCATCGCTGAACCCGGCGCTCGATATCGGACAGGTCGAAGGCGGCTACGTGCAGGGCGCAGGCTGGCTGACGACCGAGGAACTGGTCTGGGACGGTAAGGGCAATCTGCGCACACACGCGCCTTCGACCTACAAAATCCCCGCCTGTTCGGACCGGCCCGATATCTTCAACGTCGCGCTTTGGGATGGCCAGAACCGCGAGGACACGATCTATCGCTCGAAAGCGGTGGGTGAGCCGCCCTTCATGCTGGGCATTTCGGCATGGTTGGCTCTGTCGAATGCGGTTGCCGCCTGTGGGGAAACCTACCCGGCGCTAGACGCGCCTGCGACGGCTGAAGAGGTCTGGCGCGGTGTCCAACGGATGAAGGGAGACCTCTGATGGGATTTGACGTGGAGGCTTTGCGGGAGTCGGTCAGAATCCATGGGCGCGTAGTCCGGATTGTCATCGCAGGGATCAGGGGATCGTCCCCGCGCGAAGTGGGCGCTGCAATGCTGGTCTGGCAGGGTGGTCAAAGCGGCACCATCGGCGGCGGAACGCTCGAGTATCAGGCTGCGGAAGCCGCGATGTCCCAAACGACCCCGGCCCGCCTGACCCATCACGCGCTTGGTCCGGATATGGGCCAATGCTGCGGCGGTGCTGTATCGCTGCTGAGCGAGGTCTATGACTGGGACACCGTCAACGTTCTGGACGACGCCGTGATCGCGCGTGCTCCGTCCGGCGGAGACATGCCCCTGTCGGTCAAACGACTGCTGGCGTCGGCGCGCAGTCAGGGCATCGCGCCCGAGCCGCAACTGGTCGACGGCTGGATGATCGAGCCAGTCCACAAACCGACCCGCGACCTATGGATTTGGGGCGCAGGCCACGTCGGTCGTGCCTTGGTCGATGTTCTGGCACCGCTACCTGATCTCGCGATCACATGGGTCGATACGGGCCCTGAGCGTTTTCCCGATACCGTCCCCGTCGGAGTGACCGTGGTTCCAACCGCCAAACCGGCCGAATTGGTCCGCCATGCACCGGACGAAGCCGAGCATCTTGTGCTGACTTATTCGCACAATCTGGATCTGGAGCTGTGCAACCGGCTGCTTTCGCACGATTTCCGCTTTGCCGGGCTGATCGGCTCGGCTACGAAATGGGCGCGATTCCGGTCGCGGCTGGCAGCCCTTGGGCACTCGCCCGAACGGATCAGCCGGATCACCTGCCCGATCGGCGATCCGGGCCTGGGCAAACACCCGCAAATGATCGCCGTCGGCGTCGCCGCGCAGCTCTTGCGCCCGGCCCGACAGACCGAGTTGAAGAAGGACCTGAGCGCGTGACCACTCCACTTTTGAGTCTTCAAGGGCTGACCAAAGCCTATCCCGGCGTCGTGGCCAATGATCAGGTGTCTTTTGACATCGGCGAAGGCGAGGTGCACGCCTTGCTGGGCGAAAACGGCGCGGGCAAATCCACGTTGGTCAAGATGATCTATGGTCTGGTGAAACCCGACAGCGGCACCATGCTGCTGCGCGGCCAGCCTTTCGCACCGCCCGAACCCCGTGCCGCCCGCGCGGACGGGATTGCGATGGTATTTCAGCATTTCTCGCTGTTTGACGCGTTGAACGTGGCCGAGAACATCGCGTTGGGGATGGAGAACCCGCCCCCGATGGGTGATCTGGCCTCACGTATCCGGGAGGTATCTGAGACCTACGGCCTGCCGCTGGACCCTTATCGCACGGTGGGTGACCTGTCCGCCGGTGAACGACAGCGGGTGGAGATCATTCGTTGCCTTTTGCAGGACCCCAAACTTCTCATTATGGACGAACCGACGAGCGTTCTGACGCCTCAGGAGGTTGATATCCTGTTCGAAACGCTGAACAAATTGCGCTCCGAGGGCACGTCGATCCTGTATATTTCGCACAAGCTGGAAGAGATCCGGACGCTGTGCGATCACGCCACGATCCTGCGTCTGGGCAAGAATGTGGGCGAATGCGTTCCGGCAGAGACCTCGGCCCGCGACATGGCCGAGATGATGGTCGGATCGACTCTGCAGACGCCCGAACGGTCGGGGCGCGCGTTTGGTGAGGTCGCGCTGGATGTCAGTGGATTATCGGTGCCGTCACCGTCAGAGTTCGGAACGGCTCTGAAAAATGTTCATATGACCGTTCGCAAGGGCGAGGTTCTGGGCATTGGCGGCGTCGCCGGGAACGGGCAGGACGAATTGTTGGGCGTGTTGTCGGGTGAAATCACGACGGCTGCCGATGCGATCAAGTTCAACGGCCAGCCGATTGGCAAACTCGGACCTACCGCGCGCCGCAAACTGGGTGTGTTGACCGCGCCCGAAGAACGATTGGGCCATGCCGCCGCGCCGGATATGAGCCTGACCGAAAACGCCTTGCTGACCGGATCGGTCCGGGAAGGGCTGGAGAGCAACGGTTTCCTCAAATGGGCCGATACCAAGAGTTTTGCTGAGAAAATCATCAGCGCCTTCGACGTCCGGACGCCGGGGCCCGAAAACGCAGCGCGCTCGCTGTCGGGTGGGAACCTGCAGAAGTTCGTGATCGGTCGCGAAGTGTTGCAGAACCCCGATGTGCTGGTGGTCAACCAGCCGACATGGGGCGTGGATGCGGCGGCAGCGGCTTCGATCCGGCAGGCCATTCTGGATCTCGCGGCCAAGGGAACGGCCGTCATCTGCATCTCGCAGGACCTTGATGAGTTGATGGAAATCTCGGACAGCTTTGCGGCGTTGAACGAAGGCCGGCTGAGTGCCCCGCGCGAGACCACAGGTCTGACTGTTGATGAGATCGGTCTGATGATGGGTGGTGCCCATGGCATGGAGGTGGCGCATGTGTGAACGGTCGCGTCGCCTTCGGCGAGAGTATTTGGAAAAAGATGAAGACGGGCAGGGGATGAGCAGATGATTGTGTTGGAGAAACGGCCTCAGCCATCCAGGGCCTGGTCTTATGCGACCCCTTTGGTGGCGGTGATTGCCACGATGGTGTTTGGTGGCGTTTTGTTCGCTCTGCTCGGCAAGAACCCGGTGGAGGCCATCGGAACCATCTTCTGGGAGCCATTGTTCGGCGAGTTTGCGTTCTATTACCGCCCGCAACTGTTGGTCAAAGGCGCGCCTTTGGTGCTGATCGCGATTGGCTTGTCGCTGGGGTTTCGCGCTGGCATCTGGAACATCGGTGCCGAAGGGCAGTATATCATGGGCGCCATATTTGGTGCCGGTGCCGGGCTGGCCTTCTACCCTCTGGACGCGTGGTACATCTTTCCGATCATGGTGATTGCCGGAGCCTTTGGTGGTTGGCTTTGGGCGATGATCCCGGCCTTTCTGAAGGTACGTTTTGGAACCAACGAAATCCTCGTGTCACTGATGTTGGTTTATGTGGCCGAGCAGATGCTCGCCTCGGTATCATTGGGCCTGCTGAAGAACCCTGAAGGGTTCGGTTTCCCTGGGTCCCGTAACCTGCAGTCGTATGAAAGTGCGCATAACGCCGAACTGATCGCCGGATCAGGGATGCATTGGGGCGTGGTGACGGCATTTGTCGCAGTTATTTTTGCCTATGTTCTACTGAACCGGCATATGCTGGGCTTTCACATCCGGTTGACCGGCGAGGCCCCGCGTGCGGCGAAATTCGCAGGCGTGAACCCGGCGCGTTTGATCCTGTTTTGTCTGGGTATGTCAGGTGCGTTGGCCGGTCTGGCGGGGATGTTTGAGGTCTCAGGGCCGTCGGGTCAGGTCAGTATCGATTTCAACGTGGGCTACGGATTTACCGCAATCATTGTGGCCTTCCTTGGCCGCCTGCATCCAGTAGGGATCCTGTTGGCCGGGTTTCTGATGGCACTGACTTACATCGGCGGCGAAATCGCACAATCTCAACTGGGCCTGCCTGCCGCCGCGATTCAGGTGTTTCAGGGGATGCTTTTGTTCTTCCTGCTGGCCTTTGATCTCCTGACAAATTTCCGCATCCGTGCGGCCCATAGCGAGGTAGCGTGATATGGACCTTGGTGAAATTAACCCCGTCCTTTTGGTCGCCTCGCTGATGGTGGCCGCAACCCCCCTGCTTTTGGCCGCGATCGGAGAGTTGGTCGTCGAAAAAGCGGGCGTTCTGAACCTTGGCGTCGAGGGCATGATGATCGTCGGCGCAATCAGCGGCTTTGCGATCTCGGTCGAGACGGGTTCGCCCTGGCTGGGCTTTATTGCGTCGGCTGTTGGCGGCGCGGTGCTGTCGCTACTGTTTGTGTTGCTGACGCAGGTGGCGCTGGCCAATCAGGTGGCAAGCGGGCTTGCACTCACCTTGTTTGGCCTCGGCTTCAGCGCCCTTCTGGGGCAAAGCTATGTCGGGATCAAACCGCCCAGCATGGGCGATATTCATATCCCGGTGATCAGTGATATTCCGGTGATCGGTCCCATCCTGTTTCAACATGATCCGATCCTTTATGTCGGAATCGCGCTGACGGCGGCTGTCTGGGCCACGCTGAAATACACCCGTGTCGGCCTGATCCTGCGGGCGGTGGGGGAAAACCACGATGCCGCACACGCGCTTGGCTACAAGGTCATCAAGATCCGCATCATGGCGATCCTGTTTGGCGGAGCCTGTGCTGGTATGGGCGGCGCTTACATCAGCCTGATCCGCGTGCCCCAATGGACCGAGGGCATGACCGCCGGTGTCGGCTGGATCGCGCTGGCGCTGGTGGTGTTCGCCAGCTGGAAACCATGGCGGGCCTTGCTGGGTGCCTATTTGTTCGGCGGCATCACCGTTCTGCAGCTCAATTTGCAGGCAGCGGGCGTTGCCATTCCGGTCGAGTATCTGGCAATGTCGCCCTACATTATCACGATCCTTGTGCTTGTGATCCTTTCGGCCGACAAGAGCAGCGCACCTGCCGCATTGGGCCGGACCTTCCATGCCTCGCACTAGGGGCCAACTGTACCAATTTGGGGAGTAACAAATGAAATTCACCACTCTATTGACAAGCGCCGCCATGGCGCTGGGGCTGGCAACAGGCGCCATGGCCGAAGACAAGACCAAGGTTGGCTTTGTCTATGTTGGGCCCGTCGGCGACGGCGGCTGGACCTATGAACACGACAAGGGTCGCCAGGCAGTCGAAGAACACTTTGGTGACAAGGTCGAGACGGTGTTCGTTGAATCCGTTCCCGAAGGCCCGGATTCCGAGCGTGTGATGACGCAGATGGCGCTGGAAGGGGCCGATCTGATCTTTACCACCTCGTTCGGCTATATGGACCCGACGATCAACGTGGCCAAGAAATTCCCGAACGTGAAGTTCGAACACGCGACCGGTTATAAGACGGCACCAAACGTCTCGGTCTATTCGGCGCGCTTCTACGAAGGTCGCGCCGTTCAGGGCCATATCGCAGGCAAGATGACGGAATCGAACATCATCGGCTATATCGGGTCCTACCCGATCCCCGAAGTTATCCGTGGCATCAACTCAGCCTATATCCACGCCAAGAAGGTAAACCCGGATGTCGAGTTCAAGATCGTCTGGGCCTACACCTGGTTCGACCCGGCGAAAGAGGCTGACGCGGCCACCGTTCTGATCGAACAGGGTGCGGATGTGATCCTGCAGCACACCGACTCAACCGCGCCACAGGCGGCTGCGCAAGAGGCGGGCAATGTTGTCACTTTCGGTCAGGCGTCTGACATGAGCGAATACGCCCCGTTCCCGCGCGTCAGCTCGATCATCGACAACTGGGCCCCCTATTACATCGCACGTACTCAGGCCGTGATCGACGGTTCCTGGGAGACTGTGAACACCTGGGACGGCATCCGCGAAGGTATGGTTGAAATTGGTGAGATTTCCGACCGCGTCCCGGCTGACATTAGGGAAGAAGCACTTGCCATGAAAGCCGCCATGGCCGCGGGTGAATACCATCCGTTCACCGGTCCGCTGAAAAAGCAGGACGGCAGCGATTGGCTGGCCGAAGGCGAGACAGCTGATGACGGCACGCTGGCAGGTATGAACTTCTATGTCGAAGGGCTGGAAGGCGAAATTCCGCAATAACATCTGCTATCTTCAATCAAAGAAAAGGCCCGCACTACCTGCGGGCCTTTTTTCTTTTGCGCGGCCATCACCAGGCCGTCACGGATCAGCGAGTGTAGGCTTCACCAGAACTGCGGGTCGGCGAAGGCCTCGGCGCATGAACAGGCTCCGGTAACTGGCAGCATCCGCTCGGACGACAGCGACTGAGCCAGCCACCCTTCAGGGTATTGCAGCTTGAATGGGGCTTGCGCGAATGCCTCGGGAATCTGTCGGAACCCGACCTGCGCATAGTAGCCGGGGTCGCCGTAGGTAAAGACCAGATCGACCCCCTCTTGTGCAAGCGAGGCCAAACCCTGCGCAATAAGGCGTTGGCCGATACCCTGGCCCTGATGATCTGTCGAGACGGCAACTGGTCCGAGGACAAAAACGTTTCTGTGGTCGTCCTGATATCGCAATCGCGAAAAGACGATACACCCCAAAAGGTCCGAACCTTCATCAGCAGTGAACACAAACAGATCCGACGCGGGCGTCTCAATCATTAACCTCAAAGCCAACGCCCCGATCAACGCGCCCTCGTCAACACCTTCCGATGCGGCGAATACCGACCTGAACAGATCACTTATTGCCTCCGTTCTGGAGCTGAATTCAGTTGAAAACCGCATTGGTCCTCATTGGTTTTGGCGTCGGCGGGGCCCAGTCAATGCCCGCCGCTCAGCACCAGCTCGTTCACGGGCATCAAGATCAGACGCAGGCGCAACCCTGCGGCATGGACCACACCGATCGTATCGATAACGTGAAGCAATGCGCTTTGCCAGAACCCATGCTCCTCATGTTCCAGCTTTTCGTGGTTGTCTGTATAGACATTCGCAAGACAGTTGCTGCCCGGCGGAATGTTATCTGCCATGCCTTTGTAAAGTGGCTCCAGGTACACCAGGATCGAACCCGGGTTAGTGTTGGTCTGCACATCTCGCAGCTCGTCCGAGGGGCGGATTTGCCCGGATGGGATGACATCCTGAACCTGCACGACCACTACCGGTATGACGGTGAAAGGTTTTGTCATACAACCCAGCTCTCCGATCATGCCGGGTTTGATGACTTGCGCCGACAGCTGATTGAAGGCCGCCTGAAACCGGTCATGCCCCGAATTGGACGGCACCAAAATACCCGCAGGACGCAGCAACGGGCTGACGTAATCACCGACCTGAAGGCCGAACTGTTCGACGCGTCCGGTGACTCCGGCGCTGATGACGGTTTTGTCCAACTCGGTCAGAGCCGAGTCGAGCTGCGCATTGGCGCTGGCCAATTGGGCCGGGATCAACTCTTCGATCTGCTGCACGACAGCGGCCCGGTTCGATTGGGCGGCAACCAGTTGTGCCTCGCGTTCGGCCACAAGATTTTCCAGCCGGTCAATCTCGGCCAGCCGCACCGCGCTTGATCCCTCATCCCGCAGGGTGGTGTTGCGGTCGAGGTCCTCCAACGCCTGATCCAATGCGGCCTTGGCTCCGGCAATCCCGGCCTCGGATTCGGCCAGATCCGTTTGCGCCACTTTCAGCGAGGCCTGAACCTGCGCAATTTGCGCATGCGCGGCTTCGACCTGAGCCCTCTGGGTGAAATCCTCGATCCGGAAAATCGGCTGTCCGGCTGTCACCAGCTGGTTGTTGGCCACATATACCTCGGACACCCGCCCACCCAATTGCGGCAGAATCGTCACCGTGCGGAAGAACGATGCTGCGGCGGAACTGGAGGGGTGGAAATAGAACAGGGTCGTGATCACGGTCAGCGCCAGGATCGCGCAGGTCGTCAGGCCCCACCGCAACTCGTACCACATTGTGAACAGAGTAATCTCGTGACCGATCCTTTTGCCCTGCACAAATCGGCGGAACAGATAATCCGGCAGCACCGTTACAAGGGCGCACATCAGTGTTTCCAGCATGTTTCAGTGCCCCTGCGCTTTTGGTTCATTCAACTCTGCGACCGCGGATTCGGCCCTGCCAGCCGGGTCCGCGCGATCCCCCGGAGCAAGCGATCGGATCGCATCCGCGATCGACCGCAACGGGGCCGCAAAATCAGGGAACTGGAAACCGGCGACCAGAACGGCGGCAATCCAGAAAATTCCATTATGGGTGAACAGCGCGAGCAGAGCCAGAATTCCAACAAGTTGAAACTGCGGGTGGTTGGTTTCATGCGCCATTTTCTCGGGGATCGAATGCAACGTAAAATATGCCACGCCGAGCAATACAATCACGCCAACGGTAAAAATTATCATGAATGTAAGAAGAAAATCGCTGCCATCCGCCTGGGTCACATATGACGGAATATGGCCGGTGGCCATGGGGTGAATATCTACGGCGTCCACATCTGTCTCCAAATCCTCTGATGTTGCACTAAAAGCAGGCTGAAGGCGGCCAATCAAGTTCCTTTGATACCATCATGCGTCTTTCCGACGCCTCTGAGGCGTGCGATGGTTTGGCTATGTGCGACACCCGCCGAAATTCAGACAACCCGAGCAACCCTCCCTTCCGAGGTCTTTTTGATGATTGATTTTCTTGTGATAGGAGGTGGCATCGCCGGACTGAGCGCTGGCGCATACTTGTCCAGTCATGGCTCAGTCACGGTATTAGAGGCCGAAACGGCCTTGGGCTATCACACGTCAGGCCGATCCGCTGCGCTGTTTGAAAAAGGCTATGGCCCGCCTTCTGTGATGGCCCTGAACGCAGCGAGTGCTGCATTTTTCGAAGAGGGAGATTACCTGTCCTCTCGTGGATTGATGTTGTTGGCAGACAAGGACCAAAGCGACCTGTTTCACCGCGACGTCGCGGATATGGGTTTACAGCAGATATCCATATCCGACGCCCAGCGTCAGATTCCAATCCTGAACCCCAACACTGTGTGTTTAGCAGCCCTCAGCGAAAACGCATTCGATATCGACACAGATCGCGTTTTACAGAATTTCGCCCGAACCATTCGTGCCAATTCAGGTCAAATTCTGTGCAATCAGCGCGTTCACACGATTGGCAAAACGGACCATTGGACCATCAGCGCCAGCCAAACGTTCGAGGCCCGCCAAATTGTAAATGCGGCCGGAGCCTGGGCCGACGAGGTCGCGTGGCTTTCGGGCATTGAGCCGATTGGAATTACACCATGCCGCCGTTCCATCGCCCGCATTCCCGCACCCGGAGGGCACGACCTGCGCAAATGGCCCGTGATGCTGGGGGCTGGCGAAAGCTGGTATGCCAAACCCGATGCCGGAAAATTGCTGGTCTCTCCGGCTGACGCGGATCCGGTTCCGCCCCATGACGCTTTTGCGGATGATTTTGTGCTGGCAGAAGGGATAGCCAGGTACGAAGCCATGGTCACCGAGCCCGTCACACGGGTCGAAACCAACTGGGCCGGGTTACGCAGCTTTGTTCAGGACGGAACACTGGTTCTGGGACCGGACCCGTTAGATCCGTCGTTCATCTGGGCCGCCGGGCAAGGCGGGTACGGATTCCAGACGGCACCTGCTGCAGGGCAGTTGCTGTCCGATCTTGTAACCGGTGCATCCCCTCAATTGGACGCCGCCGCAACGGTCTCTCTCAGTGCCGAGCGGTTTCGCACATGACCTCTCACAAGCTCCCGAAAACGGCTGGCGGTGCTGTGCACGGTGATGGCCATAAACTGATTGCACCTGCGGCCAGCCGGAATACCGATGCCCTGAGCGCTTTGCTGGAACGGATCGCCCCCGCCACCGGTCGCGCTTTGGAGCTTGCCAGCGGAACAGGCCAGCATGTCGCGGAATTCGCACGACGCTTACCCGATCTTCACTGGCAACCCAGCGAAATCGATCCCGAACGACGCTCAAGTATTGATGCATACGCGCGCGGATTGGAAAATGTCGAAAACGCCATCGACCTGAATGCCACGTCCTCAGGATGGCATGGCGCGTTCACCGGACAAGACCTGATTGTACTGATCAACCTCCTGCATCTGATCCCTTGGCAAGACGCGCAGACACTGGTGCGCGAAGCTGCGCTGACGCTGAGTGTTTCGGGCCGCCTCGTCTTGTACGGCCCATTCAAACGGTCAGGTCGTCTGACCAGCGATGGCGATCTGCGGTTCCATAACGCCTTGGTACAACAGGACCCCGAGATCGGTTACAAGGACGATCAAGACATCCTGAAATTGCTGAGGCAGTGTCAGCTGGATCTGGTCGAATTGACAAAAATGCCCGCCAACAATCTGGCCTTCGTCGCCCAGAAGCCGCCGATCTGATCAAGATCAAGGCTTCAGCCCACGTCCTCCATCACATTCTAACTGCAATATGTGTTAGAGGTCACAAACATGAACTGGCAAGACAAACTGTCAAGCACACGTAAAGGATTACGAAATCTGAATTCCGCCATCCCGGATACTGCCCGTGCTTTTGGCGCATTGGGCAAAACCGTCAAGCAAGATGGGATGTTGGATTACAAAACCAAAGAGTTCATCGCTTTGGGCATGGCAATCGCAATTCGGTGCGAGCCTTGTATTACGCTTCACGCCGAAGCGCTGGTCAAAGCCGGTGCGACCCGGGACGAGGTTGCAGATGTGCTGGCTGTTGCCGTCCAGATGGGCGGAGGCCCATCCATGATGTACGCGGCCAAGGCCATGGAGTGTTTCGACGAGCTCTCTGCCGGATCAGCTTAAGGTCGCAAAAGCCTGCTCGCGCAGGCTTGCCTCCGGCGGAGGTATTTTTGAACAGAAGAAGAAATGGTTTCTTAACTTCTCCGTGCCAAGAACACCTTTGCGGTACAGGCGGAGGCGCCGATGGCCGTAACAGGAGAAGGCCCCCTTGCCAAAAGCAGGGGGGCTGGATCTTGCCACCAGCCCCCGCTTCTTCTGTTCGTAAATACCTCCGCCGGAGGCATGTGTCGCCGCAGGCGACGCATTCACACGCGCCGCCTCGGTCTTTTTCCGTGTCAGCCGTCCTTGCGGATGGTTTCGTTCTTCGGGTCGTAGGGGCTGTCGCAGGTCACGACCGCATCCCACAGTTTGCCCTGAATCTTGACCTTCAGCTTGGTGCCTTCAACTGCAAGTTCGGGCGTCACATAACCCATGCCGATGGATTTTTCGAACGCCACCGAGTAGCCGCCCGAGGTCAGACGACCAACGCGCTGACCTTCGGGCGTGTAGAGCGCCTCGCGGCCCCACGGGTCGGCATCGTCCGGTCCATCGATCAGCAGGGTGCAGCACTTGAAGCGCACACCGGTCTCTTCCAGCTTGGCCTTGCCGTAGAAGTCTTTCGACAGGTCGACAAAACGCGGCAGGTCGGCCTCAAGCGGGGTCGCATCGCGACCCAGTTCAGTGCCGAAGGCGCGATAGGATTTCTCCTGACGCAGCCAGTTCTGGGCGCGCGCGCCGACCAGCTTCATTCCGTGCTTCTCACCGGCTTTTTCCAGCAGGTCGAACAGGTAGTTCTGCATCTCGATCGGGTGGTGCAATTCCCAGCCCAGCTCACCGGTATAAGCCACGCGGATCGCGTTCACCGGGCACATACCCAATTCGATCTGACGGGCCGACAGCCACGGGAAGCGCTTGTTGGACAGCGCGGTGTCCGGGTCGGCGTCTTTGATCACCTCTTTCAGAACGTCGCGCGACTTGGGTCCGGCGATGGCAAAGACGCCCCACTGTGTGGTCACGTCCTGGATTTCGATATAACCGAACTCCTCCATCTTGTCCTCGGCCGCCTTACGCAGGTAGTCGGCGTCATACTCGGTCCAGGCACCGGCGGAGACGATGTAGTAGTTGTTCTCGCCATTGCGGACGATGGTGTATTCGGTGCGGGTGGTGCCGTGCGAGGTCAGCGCATAGGTCAGGTTAATACGACCGACCTTGGGCAGCTTGTTGCAGGTGAACCAATCCAGAAACTGGGTGGCGCCGGGGCCTTTGACGACATGTTTGGTAAAGGCCGACGCGTCGATCAGGCCAACGCCTTCACGGATCGCCTTGGCTTCTTCGACGGCGTGTTTCCACCAGCCGCCGCGGCGGAAGCTGCGGGCGTCATGGTCGAAGTTCTCAGGTGCATCGACCGGGCCAAAGTAGTTGGGACGTTCCCAACCGTTCACCCAGCCGAACTGAGCGCCGCGCGCTTTCTGGCGGTCATAGGCCGGAACAGTGCGCAGCGGACGGCAAGCCGCGCGCTCTTCATCGGGGTGGTGCAGGATGTAGACGTGCTCATAGCACTCTTCGTTCTTGCGCGCCGCGAATTCGGTGGTCATCCAGTTGGACGAATACCGCTTGGGGTCCAGCGAAGCCATGTCGATCTCGGCTTCGCCATCGACCATCATTTGCGCCAGATAGTAGCCGGTGCCGCCTGCAGCGGTGATCCCGAAGCTGAAGCCCTCGGCCAGCCACATGTTGCGCAGCCCCGGCGCGGGGCCAACCAGAGGGTTGCCATCTGGAGTGTAGCAGATCGGGCCGTTGAAATCATCTTTCAGGCCGGAGTCGGCGCAAGACGGCACGCGTTCGGCCATCGCCATGTACTGATCGGCAATCCGGTCGATATCCAGCGGGAACAGGTCAGCGCGGAAGCTGTCCGGAACGCCATGTTCGAAACGCGCAGGCGCACCGTGTTCGTAGATACCCAGAATCCAACCGCCTCGTTCCTCGCGCGCATAGGATTCATTGTCGGCGTCACGCACAACGGGGTGCTCGGGGTTACCGGCTTCACGCCATTTGACCAGCTCAGGGTCTTTGTCCATGACGATGAACGTGTGTTCAACCGGGATCGCGGGCATCTTGATACCCAGCATCTTGGCGGTGCGCTGTGCGTGGTTGCCCGATGCTGTCACGACATGCTCGGCGGTGATGACGACCTGCTCATCCGAGGGGACGAGGTTGCCGCCTTGTTCGACCATCTTGGTGCAGGTGACTTCCCAATGAGTGCCGTTCCAGTGGAAGGCATCCGCCTGCATCTTACGAACGATGTCGACGCCGCGCTGACGGGCACCTTTGGCCATCGCCTGGGTCACGTCGGCGGGGTTAATATAGCCATCTTCGGTGTGATAGATCGCGCCTTTCAGGTCTCCGGTTTCGATCAGCGGCCAGCGTTCCTTGATCTGATCCGGGGTCAGCCATTCATAGGCAACGTCGCAGGTCTCGGCTGTCGAGGCATAGAGCATATATTCGTCCATACGCTCTTGCGTCTGCGCCATGCGCAGGTTGCCGACCACGGCGAAGCCTGCGTTCAGGCCAGTCTCAGCCTCAAGCTGCTTGTAGAAATCGACCGAATACTTGTGGATATGGGTCGTCGCATAGGACATATTGAACAGCGGCAGCAGGCCAGCTGCGTGCCAGGTGGACCCGGAGGTCAGCTCATCGCGTTCGATCAGCATCACATCGTCCCAGCCTGCCTTGGCCAGGTGATAGGCAATCGAGGTGCCGACGGCGCCACCGCCAACGACCAGTGCTTTGACTTGGGTTTTCATAGCCGGGTGTCTCCGCTTGAATTCAGTTGACACCATATGGCGTATTTGAGACGCCCGGCGCGACATTCATCCGACCTGTGATAAGAAAAAAACGACCCGCAGGTTACTGCGGATCATGGTTTCGCAGGCCGCAGCCCTAATTCCCGCCCACGGAACAGCGCTTGATGCTGCCTACCTGTGCGCAGGGCTTGATCCCGCCCCCTTTGTGAACCCGCACCTCGCGCGGTGCCGGGGTTTCTTGTACCGGAGCCTTTTGCGCGGTCTCAACCGTTCCGGAGCCAACGGCAGGCAGCTTGGCCATCAAGCGCCCCAAAAGTCCACGCCCCTCGGATTTCGGTTCAGCGCTGGCCTGACGTTGATCGGATGTAAGCAACAGCTCTTGCGCCCGCCCGTACCCGATCTGCATAACCTGCTGGTTTTCAAATACCTTGCCACCGGTTACGTCCATCAGCCCGTCACTATTAAACCCCGAGGCCGTCAGCGTGTTGACCATCAATGCCGTCATATCCATGTTCTGAATTTTTTCAGCCGATACCTTGTCCTGCATCCGCTGCATCTGACCGTAAAGATCATCCATCTTGCTTGCCATTTCCGGCTGCTGATCGTCGGGTACGAAAATACCCGCCCCAACAACAGGTGACGGATAGGCCAGCAACTCATTCAGGCCCGCGTAGTCGATTCGCTCGAGTATATCCCGGATCGCGGTGTCATCAGCCCGGGTCTGCAGTCGGATCACGACCTCTTCGTCAAATCCGATACGACCTTCTATGCTGCGATATTCCCTGTTCGAATTCTGTATGGCTGCGTTTTCCAGAACCTCAACGAAACCGACACCGTCGATCACTGCGAAGCCTTGCTTGACAGACATCGCATTCAGAAAAGCCGCCTGCCGCCCCAGCGCCAAGTTCGCAAGCGAGTTCCGTGCAGATTTTGGCTTGAGCGAGATGTCGAGCCAAAAGGTCTGGCCTTCACTGGAATAGACGGCACCTGTTTCCGCCAGCTTACGAACCAAACCCTCGCGCCCCGAACTGCGCAGGGCCGCAAGTTCCTGCGGGGTGGAAATTGAGCTGATCAAAGGCGTGGGCGCAAACTGGGTCAGGACATTTGTCACAGGCGCAGTCTGTTCGTCCGATAGCTCATGTCTTACCCAACTTTCAGTTGCCGTGGGCAAAAACGACTTCGTCCCCGCTTTCCAGCGGTCCTTACGATCACTTTCCGCCTGTTTGGCCACGCGTTCTGTCTGATACACGTTGAAGCGATCGTTGACCGTGTCGAGATAGCCGCTCAGCGACAAGAGACCTTCGTGCTTTTTGTCTTGCTGATAGTAGTCAAGACCGATCACAACACTTATTGCAATCAGCAGAAATCCAACAAAACGTACGGCGTCCATCTCTTGCCCCAAAGAGTCTCAATCTGCTTTGGCGCTGATACTGATTGCGGATTGGGGCGCGGGTGTGACCGCAACAAGGAGACTGGTGGGTATTCCAACATCCAATCCGCTATAATATCTTACCCGGATTCATGATGTTATCCGGATCGATGACCGATTTGATCGCAGCCATGTAATGAGTGGCCTGTCCGAGTTCCTTCACCAGATAGGGGCGTTTGCCCTGTCCGATCCCGTGCTCGCCGGTACAGGTTCCCTCCATCGAAATCGCCAGCTCGTTCAACCACCCGACAAAAACATCGGCATTGGCCACTTCTTCGGCGTCTTCCATGTCTATCAACAGCAGAGTGTGAAAGTTGCCATCCCCCACATGCCCGACCATCGGCGCCATCAGAGCCATCGCTTCGGCCTTTTCCTGAGTTGCAGTGACGCATTCCGCCAACCGCGAGATCGGGACGCAGACATCCGTTGATATCCCGCGTGCGCCCGGTCGCAGTTGCAGACTGGCCCAATACATATCGTGCCGCGCCTGCCAAAGCTTGTTCCGCTCTTCCGTGGTCGAGGTCGCCGCAAAATCGCCACCTCCGAATTCTTCCGCGATCTGGCCAAACGTCTCGGCCTGTTCCGCAGCACCGCTGTCAGAGCCGTGGAATTCCAGCAGCAACAAAGGTGTCTCAGGCAAGCTCAGACCGGAATAAGCATTTGCCGCTTTGACTGACATTTCGTCCAGAAGCTCAATCCGGGCCACAGGAATACCGTACTGGATCGTTGTCATCACGGCGCGACAGGCCGCGTCGACGGTCGGGAATGAACACCGGGCCGACGTGATCGCCTCGGGGATACCCTGAAGGCGCAGCGTGATCTCGGTGATGATCCCCAGCGTCCCCTCGGACCCGACCAGCAGGCGCGTCAGGTCATACCCCGCCGATGACTTCTTGGCGCGGTGGCCTGTGCGAATGATCTGGCCGTCAGGCATCACCGCTTCGAGGCTGAGGATGTTATCCTTCATCGTGCCATATCGCACCGCATTCGTTCCCGAAGCCCGCGTTGCTGCCATCCCGCCCAGCGAAGCATCGGCACCCGGATCGATTGGAAAGAACAACCCTTGATCACGCAGATGGGCGTTCAACCGTGTGCGGGTCACACCTGGCTGCACGACGCAATCCAGATCATCCGCATGCACGGCCAGAACCTGATCCATCTGCGCCAAATCGACGGAAATCCCGCCGGCAGGAGCGTTTACATGGCCCTCAAGCGAGGTTCCGGTGCCAAACGGGATAACCGGAACCTTGTGCGCGGCGCAGGTCTTTACGATATCGGCGACCTCTGCGGTGCTTTTGGGGAACACAACAGCGTCAGGGCTTTGGTTCTCGATCCAGGTCGTCGTGTGACCATGCTGTTCGCGGATCGCCGCGCCGGTTTGCAGACGGTCACCAAAACGTTGCTTCAGAATACCCAAAACAGTATCGATCCCGGCCTCGTTCCGGGGCAAAGCCGTTGCCTTCACCATTTGTCTTCCTCCTTTACCGCAGCGGGCTGCGGATCACAGCATCGCGGGCACAACCTGATCCGGCGGCCTGTGACCATCTTCAAATGTCTTGATATTGATGATCACCTTTTCGCCCATCTCGATCCGGCCCTCCAACGTGGCCGATCCCATATGCGGCAGCAGCACAACATTCGGCAACTGCCTGAGACGCGGATTCACGTCCGTACCGTGTTCATAGACATCCAGACCCGCGCCCGCGATCTCTCCTCCGCGGATCATACGGGTCAGGGCGTTTTCATCGATCACCTCGCCGCGAGATGTATTCACAATCACTGCCGAAGGCTTCATCAGCTTCAGCCGCCGCGCGTTCATCAGATGAAAGGTCGAAGGCGTTGAGGGGCAATGGACCGATATCACATCCATCCGCGCCACCATCTGATCGAGGCTTTCCCAATAGGTTGCCTCAAGCTCCTGTTCGACCTCAGGACGCAAGCGACGGCGATTGTGGTAATGCACCTGCATGCCAAAGGCGCTGGCGCGGCAGGCAACAGCCTGACCTATACGCCCCATGCCAAGAATCCCCAGACGTCGACCGCCTACGCGCCCGCCCAACAAAGCGGTCGGAGCCCACCCTGCCCAATCGCCCTTTTGCATCTGGCTCAGCCCCTCGGGAATGCGGCGGGTCACGGCCAGAATCAGTGCCATGGTCATATCGGCTGTGTCATCGGTCAGAACACCGGGCGTATTTGACACCAGGATGCCGCGCTGCCGGGCCGTGGCAACGTCAATATTGTCCACCCCGGCGCCGTAATTGGCAATCAGGCGCAGCCGCTCTCCGGCCTGCCCGAGAAGGCCGCCATCAATTGTGTCGGTGATGGTCGGAACCAGCACATCGGCCTCTTTCACAGCCGCCGTCAATTCCTCTCGGGACATTGGCATATCACTGTCGCGCAAACGCACGTCGAACAGTTCGCTCAACCGCGTTTCCACCGCCTCGGGCAACCGTCGCGTAACGACAACACTCAGACGTTCTTTCGGCACCTCAGCTCTCCTACTGCTTTGCAATCAGTCACGCGCCATGGCATCGTGGCGCAGGATCACACCGGGCACAAGAACCCGCCGAGCGCAGACTCGACCTTTTTTTGACATACGAACACTGAACGTAAGAGCAGGCAGGCAGTGAGTTCGATTTTTTTCGTAAAACGCCCGATTGTGGCGCTGGTGATTGTATTTTTGGTGGCGATCAGTGCGGTTACGGCCAGCGCACAGGAAAAACGCGGCCAAGTCACCAACCTGCCGCTGCCCCGTTATGTCTCGATGAAAGCAGCGGAAGGCAACGTACGGCGCGGTCCGTCTCTGACCCATCGAATCGACTGGGTCTTCAAGCGCCGGGGAATGCCATTGCAGATCACGGCAGAATACGGCAACTGGAGAAGGGTGCAGGATCACGATGGCGCCGGGGGCTGGGTTCACTATGCGCTGTTGTCCGGAGTACGCACGGTTTTGGTCGAATCCGACATGTTGCCTGTCTATGCAAATCCCGATCCGGCGTCTCAGGTCAACGCGCAATTCGAAACAGGCGTGGTCGCAAGACTGGGCACCTGCACGCTGGACTGGTGCCGCATCTCAGCAGGCGGCCATCGCGGATGGACCTTGAAGGCCAACCTATGGGGTGTCGACCCGTCTGAACTCCGCGAGTAAGACTTCAAGTCAACCGCAATCCGCGCACTGCGTTTGCCTGTCAAAACAGCCTGATCCGGCGGCATTCATAAGGTCACCACGTGCCGTGATCCTTCAAAAAACTATTTTCCGGCTGGCAAAGTTTTTTTGTCGAAAAGCTCTTGAACCCTGAAACCAACAGTCGTAGATAGCCGCTCACCGTTGGGGTGTAGCCAAGTGGTAAGGCAGCGGTTTTTGGTACCGTGTATCGTAGGTTCGAATCCTACCACCCCAGCCATCTTTCACTTTTGTATCGTCCGGTTTGAAACGCAACTTTTTTCAAATTCGGCGAATATAGCTTTCGATTGTCATCTCAGTTGCCTCATTTTCAAGTTACCAAGAACTGCCTCGACACATGAGGTCTGATCGCTCTGGATTCGGCATCCAGGGCTGAACGCTGCAGTTTCGCTGCGTCCAATTCTGTGCTCTCTACAGCCCACCAAGCAGCTTTTGGCGATGGCACGGGCGATGTTCACCGATCTGCGGGAGACGCGTGCCCTAGAGGCCAAGAGCGCCAAGGAAACGCTGAACAAACAGTTCGCGTTTTTGGATGCCGAAGTAAAATCGCTGCTTGGACGTATCGTGCAAACATTTAGTCCGACGGTCATCAGCGCATATGAGACCCTTATCGAAGAACTGGAACATCAACGCCTGAAACTGGCAGACAGTTCGATTCCGCGCCTCCTTCTAAAAGACACCGGTCGGAATTTATTGATCCGACCCTCCAGCTTCTGACAAACTCGTGGAATCTTTGCAGGAAAGGCGGATTTGCAATGCAGCAAACAGTGCTACTGTTTGACCTTGGCAGAGCCCCTTCTCTATAGCCGGAATGATGGTTATCGAACCGCTAAAAACACCTTCCTATTCAAGGTGTTAGCGGAAATTTCAACCCAAAAAGTGAGATGGTGGAGCCTAGGGGAAACGCCGCCGAACGCCTAATGCACTGATAGTAAACACTATTGTAGTGTGGTGGTTTGTACTGTGTCTCACCTTAGTGTCACACCCGAACATAGGCAACCAGTACGTTTGGGTTGATGTCTTGGGCCACGTTCCCACTCTGTTGCTTCCGTGGCCCAAGTGCGCATGTGACTAGTTGGTCGGTGTCATATCGACGATTGTGGGTTCGCGATTGCCACTTGTTGGAAATACTATCATCTCGTCACCCATCGCTTCGAAGTCGATTTGTTTGAGATCGACCATGTGCACAGTGCGGTCATACATCGTGTGATAGTAGTACGTCAGGTCTTGTGAGTTGCTTGCAGTCGTTACCTGTGTCGCGCTGTATAGCAGGTCCTCAGACTGTACATCGTCCTGAGCACCCTCTGCTGCGTCGGCTGGTATGTTGAAGTTGTCGAGTATCCGGAACGCCTCGCGTACAGTGTCATATCCGCCTTCTGTCTCACGTGCCGTTTGAGAGAATGCGACCGCACGGACAAACCGCGAAGGAGGTGTGAAATCACCGGGTAGACCAATCATTCCGCTTCCTGCGCCCAGCGGAGCAAAGGTGACGCCGCTGGCTTCGACTTCGGGAAGGCCGATAGCCGTCAGATTTACATAGTTGTTGAGGTTGGTCATGTGCCAGTCGTAATTAGGCGAGTTGGTGATGACACCAAGCGGAGCCTCAAAGACGGTCAGTTCACCGTCAATGTACTCTACAACGATCCGGCCACCAAAGCGGTCTGCGACCAACATGTGGAACGGAAACGGGAAGCCGAGCGTCTCGTCAACAACTCCTACAACACGTATGCCCTCAAGACCGGCCTGTGCCTCCTCAACTGTCTCGAACATAGACAGGACGTAAGCAGCTAGAAGGTCGCCGGGTATAGTGTTGTCAGCAAGATCGGGCAGATATTCTTGGTATTCTGTAAACCCCGGCAAATAGAACAGTCCGGCGGTCAATCCAGCCTCATTGATACCATCAGCAGGTGCTCCGTGGTCCAGCATACTAATGCCAACCATCCCAAAGCGTCCTGTCCAAGCGGCCCCTTCTTGTCCATCGGGCATCTCCCCTGCGCTGTAAGCGAAGCCCCTTGGTATGACGTTGATCTTGGTCTCAAGATCGAATGGGCCCCATTCCGCTGTTCTTGCGCGAACGATGCTCCCGTCCGTTCCTGTCAGCATGATCCCTGTGCAGGCCCAAGCCATTGAAACGGATGCAACCAAGGCGACCCCAGCGCGCGCGCCGAGCTTTATCAATCTGTGCACCATCTTCGTAAGTCTCCTGCTGCTAAATTGGGTAACAATAAGGAAAGCCTACATGCGTGACACTGACATGTCTGCCTGCTACGTCGCAGTTGCTTACATAATTTAGGGAATGTAGCGGCTGGATTTGGCCAATCCCTTAGCCTGTTTAGTACTCTAGTCATTGGATCGGCCACGGTCGCTCATCGGTCAGGAAGGCGTTCACCAGCATATAGAACAAGTTGGTGTCAGCAGTGCTTTTCTGTACCCGGTGCAGTCTCTTCGATTTGGTTGGTAGACTACTTATGCTGGCACGTCTTTCACCGCAATATTCAACCGGATGCAATGATAAAAAGTAATATAAAACAGATAGATATGTTGTGCTGGTTGGTTGTATATACCAAGGATACTAATCTTCATGCTGATACTGGCTAACCATCCAGCGCACTTAGCATATCGGTGCATAGTATTACTTTTAGTGTGATATATTATGTATATACACATGATATATACTATTAGGTATCTTCTAATGATGAATACCTAGTGTACATACACATAGTGTGCATTCTAAGTGAAGCCATTAGTATATTATATGCATATACACAATAACTCGACTATGTAGGTATAGTGCAGTGTATATACTATGGATATTATCTATAGATGTATATACAATAAATATACTATTCGGACATTCCTACTATCATCGGATCAATACTGAACATTGACCTTGCAGAGGCAGACAGATGAGGCATTCAAAAAGCCTAATCTGTTCGCAGTCTTGCAATAATCCAACTGGGGCAAACGGATCGAACATTCGGTAAATGCTACGCATCCGTTTCTTACCTCATTAGAGGAAGGGTTAAGCAAAGCATGATCGCATCCGGCTCTTCCCTCATTAGACGGAGGGTTTAGCATTCTCGGGTCCGAAGCCGATCAAATTACCGAATTGCAAAGAAGATAGATGACCCGGCACAAGCGTATATCTTTTGAGGTTCAGATACCGGGCAGGGCATGACCCAAGAGGATGTCATTGATGTCAGGCTGTACACCAGCATGTCGGCACGCATCCTTGAAGTTGTGGCGGAAAGAGTGGAATGAGGTCTTGACTGTCTTCGCACCAATGCTGTCGATGTAGCGGCTAAAGTCTTTGCTGGCTTGTTCTGAGTGGTAGCCCATGGCCCCCACTTTTGGGTCCGGGAATACTCTTTTCTGACCTGCATCCTGCTGGGCCTGAACGAAGCGCAAGAAGCCAAGGCGGACTAATTCAGGATGAATAGGAACTAGCCTGCTCTTGCCGAATTTGACACGTTGGTCCTCATCACCTTCGCGGACCTTGATAAAGGGTATGCCATCTTCTTGGTCTATATCGTCAACGCGCAACTGGCACAATTCGTTTAGTCGTGCGCCTGTCCAAAGCCCCAGTAGTGGAAGCCAATACCAACGGGTATGGGCCAACGGAAGTAATAAATGCCATGTCTAGACAGTGAGAGATACGCATGCAGCTTCATTTTGTGTCACACCTGTGTGTCACACCGCTCTAATGCTTGCTATCTAGTTGTATTGTTAGGTTTTGGTGGAGCCTAGGGGAGTCGAACCCCTGACCTCTTGCATGCCATGCAAGCGCTCTCCCAACTGAGCTAAGGCCCCATGCAGGTACCGCCGCAGCGGTGGTCGGACGTTTATGAGACGCCGCAGGTGAGTTCAAGCCCAAAAAGCCGAAACGGTGAAAAAGTTTGCCGCCGACCCGGGCAGGAAACGAGGCGGCGCGGGCCGCCTCTGGTCCGGTCAGTTTTCGTCTTCCGACGACATATCCTTGATGTCGTCCAGCGAGACGTTGTCGCCGTCATCGTCATCGTCGTCCAGCAGATCATCGTCCAGTTCGACATCGACATTGTCGTCATCGTCCAGCACGATATCCTCGTCCGAGGACGCCTCGCGCGCTTTGACCGAGGCCGCGTCTTCCGCATCAGCAGCGATCATCCGGCTTTTGCCGGTTTCCAGTTCCACGATCTCACCCGTGTAGGGGCTGATGATCGGGTCCTTGTTCAGGTCGTAAAAGCGTTTGCCGGTGGTCGGGCAGACACGCTTTACGCCCCATTCTTCCTTGGGCATATCAAATCCCCTTGATATCAGGTGAATCTCAACAATGATTCAGGTCACCTGCCACATGCGGCAGGCACTGTCAAAGCCTTTGCGCGAAGGAGATCGGCCCATGGGGCAGCATGCATTGCCGGGACGGCCTCAGGTGCCGCTGACATTGCGCAAATCGGCGCGCGCGCGGCGGATCAGTTTGCGGATTTCCCAGTTAGATGGGCGCGTTACGCTCACCTACCCACAAGGCATTGCCGAATCCGAGGCGTTGAAATTCGCACATCAGAAAGAAGAGTGGATTCGGCAACATCTGGATGACCAGCCAGACCCATCTGTCGTGCAGATCGGCCAGACCATTCCGGTTGAAGGTCAGATGCGCCGAATCGTCCACGCCCCAGGGCGACGGGTCCTGATGCGCAGAGATGAGATTGGCGTGCCCGCGGGGGCCGAAGGGCGCCGACTTGCCCGCTTTCTCAAGGAGCTGGCGCGGGACCGGCTGACCGGGGCCAGCGATGATTATGCGGCGATGCTGGGCCTGCCCTACAGCACCCTGACACTGCGCGACACGCGTTCACGCTGGGGGTCTTGCACCTCTGCAGGTGGGTTGATGTTCTCGTGGCGCCTGATCATGGCACCGACCGATGTACTGCACTATGTTGCGGCGCATGAGGTGGCGCATTTGGCCGAGATGAACCACTCACCCGCTTTCTGGGCGCAGGTCGAAAAGATCTATGGACCTTACAAGGCACCGCGTCGCTGGTTGCGGGACAACGGTGCTGCGCTGCATCGGTATCGGTTTGAAGCCACAGATTGACTGGATTGAAATTTGTGATCACATAAGCGGATGATGAATCCACGCACGGCCGAATCCCAGGCGCCCACCCATGATCAAGTTTACCGGGCTTTGCGATCCCGTATTATGCATGGCGAAATTGCACCAGGTCAGGCGTTGACGTTGCGAGGGATTGGCAAGGAGTTTGGCGTCTCAATGACCCCTGCACGCGAAGCTGTACGCCGGTTGGCGGCCGAGGGTGCATTGTTCCTGTCCACCTCGGGGCGGGTCTCGACCCCGGAACTGACCAACGACCGGATAGAAGAACTTGCCGCGCTGCGCGCGCTTTTGGAGGTCGAACTGGCCAGCCGCGCCCTGCCCCGCGCGCATATCGCACTGATCGATCGATTGCAGAGCATCAATATGACCGTTGCTGAAATGGTCACGAAACGGGACGCGGTGGGCTATATTCGCGCCAATCTGGAGTTTCACCGCACACTCTATTTGCGGGCGCAGGCCCCGGCCATGTTGGCGATCGCCGAAACCGTCTGGTTGCAGATGGGGCCGACAATGCGAGCCCTCTATGGTCGGTTGCGGCGTACAGACCCACCGCATTATCACCGTCTGATCATTGCCGCGCTCAAGGCCGGGGATGAGCCTGGCTTGCGTCTGGCAGTCCGCTCGGACGTGACCCAGGGGTTGCGGCTGCTGGTCAGTTAGGCGGCATACCGCTCAGGGGTGTGGATTACCGGACCTTCAGGCTTTTGAAGGGCGCGTATTTCTGGTGCGAAGCCCCTGTCTGCGCTATTGTGAGGTCAATCACAACAAGAGCAGATTTCAGTCATGATCACCCGCAGGACATTCTCAGTTTTACTTGGTTCAGGCCTGCTTGCGGCCTGTTCGGGCGGTGGCGCCCCAAGCAACGCG
This sequence comes from Ruegeria sp. AL1, assembly GCF_056540905.1. Lineage (NCBI taxonomy): Bacteria > Pseudomonadati > Pseudomonadota > Alphaproteobacteria > Rhodobacterales > Roseobacteraceae > Ruegeria > Ruegeria sp. AL1. The sequence goes on along the minus strand of NZ_JBQFXP010000011.1, from coordinate 69,794 downwards.
CCCGCGTCCCGAATGCGGACCGTTCCGAACGCGGGATGGGATGCGTGGGTCGCAGGATTCAAAGGCCGCGCCGCCGCGCAAGGCATTTCACAGACAACGATCAACCGCGCCTTTCAAGGGGCTGGCTATCTGCCCGATGTGATTGAGCGCGACCGCAATCAGGTGGAGTTCAAACGCTCGCTTGAGGATTATCTGGCCATCGCCGCTTCGGACGAACGGATCAGCACCGGGCAACAGATGCTGCAGCGTCACAACAGCACCCTGTCCCAGATCGAGGCAAAATATGGTGTCGAGAAAGAGGTGATCGTTGCCGTCTGGGGGCTGGAAAGCCGCTATGGTGCGCGGCGCGGTGACGTACCGGTCATCTCAGCCACGTCTACGCTGGCCTATGACGGGCGGCGCGGTGCCTTCTTTGAAAAACAGCTGGTGGCTGCGCTGAAGATCATTCAGGAGGGCGACACCACGCCTGCCAACATGACCGGCAGTTGGGCCGGAGCGATGGGGCATACGCAGTTTATTCCCACATCGTATCAGGCATTTGCGGTGGATTTCACTGGTGACGGACGGCGCGATATCTGGTCGGATGATCCGGCGGACGCATTGGCCTCAACAGCGGCTTATCTTGCGCGATCCGGATGGGAGCGGGGTCGGCCCTGGGGAGGCGAGGTTGGGACCGTCAGCGGCACGCCAGTCTCCGTATTGCAACCGCAGAACCCGGGACCCCGCATTGCCGTATTCCGGAATTTTCAGGTCATCAAACGCTATAACAACTCGGACAGCTATGCCATTGGTGTTGGGCATCTGTCAGACCGGATCGCAGGCGGCGCGCCGTTTCAGACGTCGTTTGGGCCGGATGAAAATGGCCTGACGTTGCAGGACCGCAAAGAGTTGCAGCGGCGCTTGACATCCGCAGGCTACGATACGCAAGGCGCAGATGGTGTGATCGGCAAGAACACCACATCCGCGATCAGCGCGTATCAGCGCGCAAACGGCCTGCCTGCGACAGGAGAGCCCTCGGTGGACTTACTGCGCAGGCTCGGCGGTTGACGGCTCAGGCCGCCAGCCCTTTTGAGCCGATATCAAGGAATTTCTGGCGGCGGTCGCGGATCAGCGTTGCGGCATCCTTGCCGTCCAGATCTTTCAGCATCGCCGTGATCGCAGCCCGGACCGATTCAAAGGTTGTTAAACGGTCACGGTGGGCACCGCCTTTGGGCTCGGTGATGATCCGGTCGCAGATGCCCAGTTTATAGAGGTCTTGCGCCGTCAGACGCAGTGCCTCGGCCGCTTCGCGCATCTTCTCGGAGTCTTTCCACAGGATCGAAGCACAACCTTCAGGTGAGATCACCGAATAGACCGAATGCTCCAGCATTGCCACACGGTTCGCCGTTGCAAACGCCACGGCACCACCAGAACCGCCTTCGCCAATGATCACGGAAACCAGCGGCACACCGATTTTCAGACACATCTCGGTCGAGCGGGCGATGGCTTCGGATTGGCCGCGTTCTTCGGCACCCTTTCCGGGATAAGCCCCTGCGGTGTCGATCAAAGTAATCACCGGCAGACCAAACCGCCCTGCCATTTCCATCAGGCGCACGGCTTTGCGATAGCCTTCGGGGCGCGCCATGCCGAAATTGCGCTCGATCCGCGATTTGGTGTCGCTGCCCTTTTCATGTCCGATCACCATCACCGGCTGATCATCGAACCGCGCAAGGCCGCCAATCACTGCCAGATCGTCCGCGAAATTCCGATCTCCGGCCAAGGGCGTGAATTCGGTGAACAGCTCGGCAACATAGTCCTGACAATGGGGTCGTTCAGGATGCCGTGCCACCTGACATTTCCGCCAGGGCGTCAGATCGGCATACAGCTCTTCCAGCAGTTTCGCAGCCTTGGCATCCAGCGCCGAGGCTTCTTCGGCCACGTCCATCTCTTCATTGGCACGCGCCAGCGCACGCAGCTCTTCGGCTTTGCCTTCGATTTCGGCCAGGGGTTTTTCGAAATCCAGATACTGGGTCATGACGCCTCTCAACGCGGAAATTCTCTGCTATATGACCTGTGGTGAACCGGGATGCAACTCGGCATGAGTTCGCGAACATGAATTGGGACGGATCCGACGGGTTTTGCAATACTCAGAAAGCCCATACGATTCCGGCGCCGGAAAAAGAAACCTCCTCTCGAAACCCGTTTGACGCGGGGCCGCGTGTAACACCACTTACAAAAACTCTGATGGATCAACATGAGATATAAGCGAAGGTTTACCTGCACAATTGTGAAGTTTAACTCACTTGCGGGTGCAATTCTCACGTCCTAGTGTCCAATAAACGTCTCAACCAAAATGGGGAGAAACCTCAGCGAGACTACACTCAGGGAGAAGACCATGAACCTATTTCGGACCGGAGCGCTGGCCGCGGTCCTGGCGATGACAGCCGGGGCCGTAATGTCGGAACCACTAAAACTGCAGCCCGCTGACCCTCAGCCCAACCCGAAATCGGGTCTGAACGTAAAATACGCATGGGAAGGCAATCCTCCGCGTAAGATCCAGAATCTGGCCAAGGCAGAACACCTGCTGAAAAAAGCGAAGCCCGGGCCTCCGCTAAGGGGGCTGGATTACCGGGAAACGAACGACGGTGATCCGGTTTTGACCTTTGACAAGGCTTACAACGTTGCAGCCGAAATCACCGGGTACATCCACTTTGACTCACCCGGCATCTATGAGCTTGAAACCTGGTCCAATGATGGCATCGATGCCTGGGTCGGCGGTCAACAAATAGGATACCTCAATAACCGTCAGCCATGCGATGCGAACCAGAGAACCGAAGTCGAAGTTCCTAAGGCAGGATGGTATCCACTGCACATAAAGTATTTTCAGAAATACGTGGCATCTTGCCTGATGATGAAATGGGGCAAACAAGGCGAGCGGATTACCTGGACGCCAAATGACGTGTTTGGGCGCTGAAGTAAGGCACCTGCAAAGGTGCCGTTCTTAGTTGTTCGAGGCAATCAACTCCGCCTGCGCCACAATCACTTCGGCTTGTTTGATCGAGGCGATATCAACCAGCCGCCCCTTATAGACCGTCGCGCCTTCGCCATTTGCCTTGGCCTGCTCCATCGCGGCCAGGATGTCGCGCGCCTCAGACACTGCTTCGTCTGACGGTGTAAAGACCTGATTGGCCAAGGCGATCTGTTTGGGATGGATCGCCCACTTGCCAACCATGCCCAACGTCGCCGAGCGCTTGGCCTGCGCGATATACCCGTCGTCGTCCGAGAAATCTCCGAAGGGACCATCCACCGGTAGAACGCCATGAGTTCGGCAAGCCGCGACAATCGCGGCTTGTGCCCAGTGCCACGGGTCGGACCAATGCTTGTCGCCTTCGTGCAGCATGTAGTAGTTTTCCTGTGTACCTCCGATGCCGGTGGTCTGCATCCCCATCGATGCTGCAAAATCCGCCGCCCCCAGGCTCATGGCCTGCAGTCTGGGTGATGAGGCCGCGATCTCTTCGACATGCGCAAGACCGGCGGCCGACTCGATGATGACCTCGAAGCTGATCGGTTTGGAGCGGCCCTTGGCGTGTTCAATCGCGGTAACCAACGCGTCGACCGCGTAGACATCCGCCGCACACCCGACTTTGGGGATCATGATCTGGTCGAGGCGATCGCTGGCCTGTTCCATCAGATCGACCACGTCACGATACCAGTATGGTGTGTCCAACCCGTTGATGCGCACCGAAAGGTATTTGTTCCCCCAGTCGACGGTGTTCAGCGCCTCGATGACATTGGCACGCGCTGCGTCCTTGTCGGTTGGCGCAACCGAGTCCTCGAGATCAAGGTTGATAACATCCGCAGCCGATGCCGCCATCTTCGCAAACAACTTGGTATTGGACCCCGGCCCGAACAACTGGCAGCGGTTCGGGCGCGCTGGGGCGGCGGGTTGAATGCGGAAACTCATCGGGACCTCACGTAAGAAAGGAAATTACGATTTTATTCCCCTTCGGGATATTAAATTGCGCAGCGCTGCGCAAGCATGTTTATGCACTTGCGGCATTGCAATTGCAGCATTCACTGGCAATCCGTTTGTTTTCGGCGCTTATGGATTAATCACTTAAGAAACTTGCAATAATTTTGCAATTTTGAGCTATTCTACACAATAAACTCTCGCGATCCCTCTCTTTGCTGGAGCGAATCGAGAAACCCTCGTCTGACCGCTCCCTTAGCCTGCTTCGGAATCAAAGGAGTGCACCGCAATGATCGAAACACCGTATCTGCTGTTTTTGGGTGATGCCCCCGACCAACTGGCCGCCAAAGTTGCTATCGGAATCCGGGATTGGCGACCGGAAAACGCCGTAGGCCAGTTCCGGATGGAAGGCTGCAAGGCCGATCTGGGCATGACCGATATGACCCTGGCCGAGGCCAAGGCTGCCGGAGCCAAGACGCTGGTGATCGGTGTAGCAAATCGCGGTGGCGTTATCAGCCAGGCCTGGAAGAAGGTGCTGATCGAAGCGCTGGAAATGGGGTACGATCTGGCATCGGGGCTGCACAACCTGTTGCGGGACGAAGGCGATCTGGTTGCTGCTGCCCAAACCCATGGGGGCACCCTGCACGACGTGCGTGTGCCGACTGACGGGTATCCGATTGCCAATGGCCGCAAGCGCAGTGGAAAGCGATGCCTGGCCGTCGGCACCGATTGCTCTGCGGGCAAAATGTATACGGCAATGTCGATGGATGCCGAGATGCGCAAGCGGGGTTTGAAATCCACGTTCCGCGCCACCGGGCAAACGGGAATTCTGATCACCGGGCAAGGTGTGCCCCTCGATGCGGTCGTTGCGGATTTCATGGCGGGCGCGGTCGAGTATCTGACCCCAGATAACGATGAGGATCACTGGGATCACATCGAAGGTCAGGGGTCCTTGTTCCACGTGTCATATTCAGGGGTGACAATGGCACTGGTTCATGGCGGACAACCTGATGCGCTGATCCTGTGTCATGAACCGACCCGCACTCATATGCGTGGCCTGCCGGAATACGGCCTGCCAACATTGTCTGAACTTCGTGACACCGCCTTACCAATCGCTCGCATCGCAAACCCGGACTGTCAGGTGGTTGGGGTTTCAATCAACACCCAAAACCTGAACGAAAACGCGGCGCGGGAGTATATTACAGAGGTGGAGGCTGAGATGGGGTTACCTGCCACTGATCCTTATCGTTTTGGTGCGGGGAAACTTGTGGATGCGCTCATGGCGCTGTGATCTATCTGTCCTGTCGGAGGACCGCCTCCGGCGGGAGTATTTTTGAAAAGATGAAGGAGGGGGCGCGTGCAGATCCAAGTCTCTCGTGATGTTTTTCGCTTGGCGCAGGTTTTTACGATCTCACGCGGATCGCGGACCGAGGCGCAGGTGCTGACCGTTCGTGTATCTGAAGATGGGATCGGCGGATGGGGAGAGTGCGTGCCTTATGCCCGGTATGGCGAGACGCTGGATTCTGTTGAAGCGGAAATCGCAGGCCTTCCGGACAGGTTTGATCGGGCGGAGTTGATGGGTTTGTTGCCAGCGGGCGCGGCGCGAAACGCGGTGGATTGCGCACTTTGGGATCTGGAGTGCAAACGTGCGGGTCGTCGAGTGTGGGATCTGGCCGGGTTAGCCGTGCCGCAGCCGGAAATCACCGCCTATACGCTTTCACTGGATGCACCTGAGGCGATGCGGGTGCAGGCTGCGGCAAACGCGCATCGACCCTTGCTCAAGATCAAACTGGGGACACCGGACGACATGCCGCGGCTTGAAGCCGTGCGTGCGGGGGCTCCGGACGCCCGGATCATCGTGGACGCCAACGAAGGCTGGTCCGCCGAGGTTTATGCAGATCTTGCGCCGCATCTGGTGCGGTTGGGGGTCGCTTTGGTCGAACAGCCTCTGCCTGCTGACGATGACGAAGCCTTGATCGGGATGCAACGCCCGGTGCCGGTTTGCGCTGACGAATCCTGTCATGATCGCGACAGCTTGCCCAACCTCAAAGGCAAGTATGATGTCATCAATATCAAACTGGACAAAACCGGCGGCCTGACGGAAGCGCTGGAATTGCGCAAAGCGGCGATTGCAGAAGGCTATGACATCATGGTCGGTTGCATGGTCGGCAGCTCTCTGGCCATGGCCCCGGCAACTTTGTTGGCGCAAGGTGCGATGGTGACAGACCTTGACGGCCCGCTTCTGTTGGCCGAAGACCGCGATACCCCGCTGGTTTTTGACGATACCGGGGTCCACCCGCCCCAAGCCGCGCTCTGGGGCTGAGGACGGCCGTGAAACGAAAAGGATATAAAATGACCCGCACCGTTTATGTGAACGGAGAGTATCTGCCCGAAACCGAGGCGAAGGTCTCGATCTTTGACCGGGGATTTCTGATGGCGGATGCTGTCTATGAGGTCACCAGCGTTCTGGACGGCAAGCTGATTGATTTCGAAGGCCACGCTGTTCGGCTGAAACGGTCTTTGGACGAGTTGCAGATGTCCTCGCCCTGCAGCCAGGACGAGTTGCTGGAGATACACCGCAAACTGGTTGAGTTGAACGATATTGATGAGGGTCTGGTATATCTGCAGGTCTCGCGCGGTAGTGACGGAGATCGGGATTTTGTGTTCCCATCCGCTGACACCAAACCAACGCTTGTTCTGTTTACCCAGAACAAGCCGGGGCTGGCCGACAGTCCGGCCGCGAAGACCGGGGCAAAGATCATCTCCATCGATGATATCCGCTGGGGACGCAGGGACATCAAGACGGTTCAGCTGCTCTATCCGTCAATGGGCAAGATGATGGCTAAGGCCGCAGGGTGCGACGACGCCTGGATGGTGGAAGACGGCTATGTGACCGAGGGCACGAGCAACAACGCCTATTTTGTCAAAGGCGGAAAAATCGTCACACGTCCGCTGTCCAACGACATCCTGCACGGGATCACCCGCAAGGCGGTGTTGCGCATGGCTGCCGAGGCGCAAATGGTTGTCGAGGAGCGTCTTTTCACCATTGCGGAAGCACAGGCGGCGGATGAAGCATTTACCACTTCGGCCAGCGCGTTTGTGATGCCTGTGGTCGAGATCGACGGCGTTGCGCTGGGTGATGGCACTCCGGGTCCTTTCGCAACGCGGTTGCGCGAAATTTATATCGACGAAAGCCGCAAGGCCGCAGTTTAAAGCAAAAGGCCCGTCAAACTGGCGGGCCTTTCCTTTTCGGGTCAGCCCTTTTTGCCAACATTTTCTTCAAAAGCGACCTCGAACGCGGCTTGCTTTTCCGGGCTGGCCTCGGTCTGGTAGTTCGCTTTCCATTCCTCCATGGTCATGCCGTAGAAAATCTGACGCGCCTCGTCCTTGCCCATTTCGATACCCTTTTCATTGGCCGCTTCCTGATACCAACGAGACAGGCAGTTCCGGCAGAACCCGGCCAGATTCATCATGTCGATGTTCTGAACGTCAGTGCGGTCCTGCATCAGGTGCTGCTGCAGGCGGCGGAATGCGGCGGCTTGAAGTTCGATTTCGGTTTGAGTGTCCATGGTCAGGCTCCGAATGACAGAATTGCGTGCTGTATCTGACCTAGCGGTCCGATGGCGATGTTTCAACAAACGGCGCGTCAAGTCAGCTTCAAGGCCAGCCACGGGATGATGCAAAAGATCAGCGTCAGTATCTTGTAATTGGCCAGATACCGGAAATATGCCCGCTTCACATCCGAATGCGCCATCTGGAACATCTTGCTGTGGATACCTGCGATCCGGTCCTGCAACACGAAAACCATCGCTGTGGTGAACAGCAAGACGGCGATGTTCAACACAGCCATCCAGCCAAAGACGTCCATCAGAAATTCCTGAGTCATCATCGCCTCCTTTCCCCGAATATATGGGGATCAGGGCCAGTGCTCACAATAATGTGTGCTCAAAGGTCGCTGGCGTCCAGCGCATCATGCAAAACGGTGGCCAGACGCTCGGCCCAACCCCGTTGACCCGCGTGATCCCCGATCAGGTCATTGCGCAGCTCGATCAGCGCGTTGGGGCGTCCAAATGCCGTGCAATGTTTATCAATCGCATCTCCGGGCAGCACGCCTGTATAAGGCTCGTTCACCCCGACACACAGGTCGCCTTCTGCCTCAAGCCGGTCAATCAGCGGCCGCGAGAACCTTTCGTCTGGTGTGTGCAGCACCCCTATATGCCAGGGGCGCGGATCACGTCCGCGCAGCTGGCGCGTAAAGGAATGCATCGATACGATGACCGCGTGCGGCAGAGCCGCCAGTTCCGCCAGCGCCTTGTGATAGGGGCGATAGCACATGTTCAGACGTCGCTCGCGCTCGACTGTGTCGGCGTGACGATTCCCGGGAATGATGGAGCCATCATAAAGCTTCATCAACAGGGTCGGATCATCCTCACCCCGGTTCGGATCGATCACAAGACGCGAGAAGTTGGCAGCAATGACCGGCGCGTTCAGAATCTCGCCCAGGTGCTTTGACACCTCGTAGGCGCCAACGTCATAGGCAATGTGGCGCTCCATATCCTCACGGGGCAGGCCAAGATCGCCGCCGTTCACCTCGGGCGGTACCATGTTGGTTGCGTGGTCACATGTGATCAGCCAGCGCGATGGCCGATCCGCGCCGTGGATAAAAAACGGAGAATACGTCATAAGCCTGTCATCTTGTTCATCGCAGGTGTAGGGCAGTTGCTTCGGAAAGGGAATTGCGCAATAAGCAGCGTGACCGATGTTTGCGGTAACATCTTTATCGGATGACCGACAAAGCCAACGAAGACGTGAAGGGGGCAAGAACAATGCGACGCCTGAGAAATGTAAAAATCGTGGCGACGCTGGGACCGGCGTCAAATGACTATGACATGATCCGCGCGCTGCACGAGGCCGGAGCGGATGTGTTCCGCCTGAATATGAGCCACGGTAGCCATGATGAGATTCGCGAACGGCACCGGATCATTAGGCAGGTTGAGAAGGATCTGGAAAGCCCCATTGCCATTCTGGCCGACCTTCAGGGTCCGAAACTGCGTGTCGGCGTATTCGCCAACGAAGCCGAAGAGCTGGAAGAAGGCGCTGCGTTTCGGTTGGATCTTGATCCGGCGGCCGGTGACATCAACCGCGTCTGCCTGCCCCACCCCGAGATTTTTGCCGCGTTGGAACCCGGCGCGCGTCTTCTGGTCAATGACGGGAAAATTCGCCTGAACGTGCAGGATTGCGGTCAGGACTATGCCAACTGTTCGGTTGAGGTCGGAGGGACGATCTCGAACCGCAAGGGCGTCAACGTGCCCGACGTGGTGCTGCCGTTGGCGGCTTTGTCCGCCAAAGACCGGGACGATCTGGAATTTGTCTGCCAACTGGGTGTCGACTGGCTGGCGCTGAGTTTTGTGCAACGCGCCAAGGACGTATTCGAGGCCCGCGCGCTGGCGGATGGGCGCGCCTCGATCCTCTCCAAGATCGAAAAGCCTGCGGCCGTCGAAGCGTTTGACGATATCCTCGATGCATCCGATGGCATCATGGTTGCCCGGGGCGATCTGGGTGTTGAATTGCCGGTTTCTGCCGTACCGCCGATCCAGAAACGGCTGGTTCGCAAATGTCGGACCGCGGCAAAACCCGTGATCGTCGCCACCCAGATGCTGGAAAGCATGATCGAAAGCCCGATGCCGACCCGCGCCGAAGTCTCGGATGTGGCCACGGCGATCTACGAGGGTACGGATGCCATCATGCTCAGCGCGGAATCGGCTGCCGGGTCGTATCCGGTTGAGGCGGTGCAGACCATGAACAAGGTCGCTATCGAGGTCGAGGCCGACCCGACCTACACTCAGATCATTGCCGCCTCGCGCACCGCCAAGGGCACAACGATCGCGGACGGTATCGTCGCTGCTGCGCGTGAGATTGCGGAAAAGACCGATATCAAGGCAATATGCTGCTTTACCCAAAGCGGCACCACCGCCCTGCTGACCGCGCGGGAACGCCCCGGCGTGCCGATTATCGCCATGACGCCTGCGACCGGAACCGCACGCCGGCTGTGCCTCAGCTGGGGGTGCCACTGCGTGATGACCCCGGAACTCGAGCGATTCAAAGGCGCAGTCGTCAACGCAGCCCGCGCAGCGCGTGCCGGAGGGTTCGCATCGGAAAGCGATCAGATCGTCGTCACTGCCGGTGTTCCGTTCAACGTGCCCGGCACGACGAACATCTTGCGCATCGCGCCTTGTGATGAGCGTCTGATCTACAACACTGATCCTGGCTAAGCCTGTTCGGGCAACCTGCCCAATCAAGTTTTGCTCGAAAATTAGGCATAAAAACTACTATTAGAACAAATAGTTACGGCATTATTGGGTGAAAAACTCAGTTTCCCCTCTGTTTTTCCGTGTTTTTCCCCGATACTGATCGGCAGGGGCAGTCATCTATTTTAGTTCCAAGTTCCGGCTGCCCTGCCGGGGGCACGGGCCCCGGTACAATCACAATAACGGAGGAACGTCATGACAACGAAAATTGTCATTGGGCTGGACGGGACAGAAACCGGCGAGCGTGCGATCGCCTTTGCCAGGGATTTGGCCGAAAGGATCGGTACGTGCGAATTGTTGGTGGTCTATGTCATCGAATGGTCCCCTTTCACTTTCCAGACACCCGAGGAAAACGCACTGCGTCACAAACGGCGTGAGGAAGAGGTTGAACTGGCCACCACGCGCATCATCGCGCCTGCGGTCGAGGCGCTGAAAGCCGCCGGATTCCAGGCGCATGGCATCGTGCGTCATGGAGACGTGGCGGAAACGCTGAACAAGATCACCGTTGAAAATGGCGGATCGCAGATCGTTGTTGGTCGAGCCTCGGCGGACGGGTTCAAGAAGCGCCTGTTCGGCAGCTCGACCCAGAATCTGGTCATGCACGCCGATGTGCCGGTCACTGTCGTGAACTGAGGGGAGGGACAAGAATGAGAATGCTCAAACAATTTGGCGCTACAGCCGCTGCGGCCTTTGCCGCAGGCCCTGCTCTTGCGCAAGAGGCTCCGGGTCTTGACGAAAAGATCAATCAGGCCTTCGCCGATTTCACCGGGCCTTTCGTCAGCTTTATCTTCGCGCCGTTTCCGGGAACCGGGTTCCCATGGATCGTGGGGTGGCTGGTCATCGCGGCCACCGTGTTTACGCTGTATTTTGCCTTCGTGCAGCTGCGGTTCTTCAGCCATGCAATCAGCCTTGTGAAAGGCGACTATTCCGACCCCAACGACGCGGGTGAGGTCAGCCACTTTCAGGCGCTGGCCACGGCGCTGTCGGGCACGGTTGGTCTTGGCAACATCGCCGGTGTCGCGGTGGCCGTCGGCATCGGAGGACCGGGTGCTACGTTCTGGATGATCGTCGCGGGCCTGCTGGGTATGGCGTCGAAATTCACCGAATGTACGCTGGGCGTGAAATACCGCAACGAATACGAAGACGGCACCGTTTCCGGTGGCCCGATGTATTATATGTCCAAAGGGTTCAACGAGCTGGGCCTGCCGGGCGGTAAGATTCTGGCTGTTCTGTTCTCGATCTTCTGTATTCTCGGCGCGTTGGGCGGGGGCAATATGTTCCAGGCCAATCAGGCGCATCAACAGATCGCAGGCATTGTCGGAGACTATCCGGGCTGGATCACAGGTCTGGTCTTTGCGGGCATCGTATTCGCGGTGATCGTGGGTGGCCTGAAATCCATCGCCAGCGTGACCGAGAAAGTCGTGCCTTTCATGGGTGTGATGTATGTGCTGGCCGCGCTGGTCATCATCATCATGCATGCCGATCAGATTGGCTGGGCCTTTGGTCAGATCTTCGCAGGCGCCTTCACCGGTCTGGGCGTTGCTGGCGGCATGGTCGGTGCGCTGATTCAGGGCTTCCGCCGTGCGGCGTTCTCGAACGAAGCGGGCGTTGGTTCTGCGGCGATTGCACACTCGGCGGTGCGGACCAAGGAACCGATCACCGAGGGCTTTGTCTCGCTGCTTGAACCGTTCATCGATACGGTCGTGATCTGTACCATGACCGCGCTGGTGATCATCATCACCCAGCAGCTGATCATCGACCCCGAAACCGGCAAGTACATGCTGAACGAAGCGGGCAACGCGATTGCGACCGTAGACGGCAATTCGGGCGTCAGCCTGACCTCGGCGGCCTTCGGTAGCGCGTTCAGCTGGTTCCCGTTCATCCTGGCGATTGCCGTGGTGTTGTTTGCCTTCTCGACCATGATCAGCTGGTCCTACTACGGCCTCAAGGCCTGGACCTACCTGTTCGGCGAAGGTCACACCAAGGAACTGGTGTTCAAGATCATCTTCTGCGTCTTCGTTGTTATCGGTGCAGCGGCCAACCTTGGCCCGGTCATCGACTTCTCGGATGCGGCGATCTTTGCCATGGCGGTTGTGAACGTCTTCGCGCTCTACTTCCTGATGAAAGTGGTGCGGCAGGAGCTGGCATCCTACGCCGAGCGGCTGAAGAGCGGCGAGATTCGCAAATTCGAACACTAAACCAATTCACCGGGGCGGCCCGCAGCTGCCCCGGTGCCTGACCTGTGCGGATTCCGCAGATTCCGGTCGATACCCCCTTGCCAGTATGATCGAACTTGCGTAAACGGCGCATCTGTTGCGTGACCGGCCGAGATGGCATGCCGAGTCGCGTCTGAAACCGAACCCGAGAACAGGAGACGGAAATGCCTAAGATGAAGACCAAGTCGAGCGCCAAAAAGCGCTTTAAGGTGACTGCGACCGGTAAGGTCCTTGCTGGCCAGGCCGGCAAACGGCACGGCATGATCAAGCGGACCAAGAAGTTCATCCGCGACGCCCGTGGCAACACCACCCTGTCCGCCCCCGACGCAAAGATCGTCAAGGGCTACATGCCCTACGACCGCTAAGAGGAGATTTGAGAGATGTCCCGCGTTAAAGGTGGAACCGTAACTCACGCCCGTCACAAGAAGATCATCAAGGCCGCAAAAGGCTATTATGGTCGTCGCAAGAGCAACTTCAAAGTTGCCACTCAGGCCGTTGACAAGGCCAACCAGTACGCAACCCGCGACCGCAAGAACCGCAAGCGCAACTTCCGCGCGCTGTGGATCCAGCGCATCAACGCGGCTGTGCGCAGCCATGACGAGGCTCTGACCTATTCCCGCTTCATCAACGGCCTGAACCTGGCCGGTATCGAAGTGGACCGCAAAGTTCTGGCCGACCTGGCCGTGCACGAACCGGAAGCGTTCGGCGCGATCGTCGCCAAAGCTCAGGCCGCTCTGACAGCCTGATCCTCTGATACAGAGACAGTGAATGAAAAGGCCGCCCCTTGTGGGCGGCTTTTTTAGTTGGGTCAGCTTTACCTGCCCCTCAGAAATCACGATTATCGGCTGGCCACCGGGGCGGGGATTTCTCGGAGCAGTTTGCGCCGCAGGGCCGCTGCGTAATCCTCGTATTCAGAGGCGATTTCCATGAAAGCCCCGCTGCCGGAAATGACATGGGTGGCATAGTACTCAAGCACTTCAGACTCGGCTCCGGCGATCACCAGCGCGTTGACAGTGACGCCCTGCATCGCTGGCATTTCCCGCGCAACATGCGGACGAAACCCATTGTCGTGTTTGCCATCCCCTGACACGTCGATCACACGGCGTCTGCAATTTGTACCGTAATCGATCATCAGGGCACCGAAGGCGACGGCTGGTCCTATCCCGGTCGCGCCCGTTGCGCTTCGGGGCGCGGCAAGAATGTCCGCGGCCATCGCTTGCAACCCGACCGACCCTTTGACCAGCCGCCAAGCGGCGATTTGTGTTTGCTGTCGCGAATCAGCCCATTCATACGCCATAAGCGCCACCCCGCCGGGCTGTGCTGAAATCGCAGTGACCACATCGGGGTCGAGCAAGGCCGTGGCCAACCCTTCGCGTTGAAGCCGGAACTCGGCGTCATCGACGCTTCCGGAAACGTCCAAGGCGAGGGCCAACGCCAGTTCACACGACCACGCCTTGCCCATAGAAAGAAACAAGCTTGAGAAGATGATAAACGCAGCCATCCGCATGGCCAGAACTTGGCCCCACACAGGCGCGTATTGTCAACACAACTTTTGGTCGGTTCGCGCCCGTCTATTCAGCTTTTCCAGAACGTTTCGATCAATTTTGTACGCCAATTGCGAGCACATTCAGAATGCGGCAATCGAAGCGAACTTGCACGCCGGGCTACTTTCCATCGTCCTTCTTTACCAACTGCGCGGCAAAGGCCACGCCTGTGCCTGGCCCGGCATAGGTGACCATCAGGACGTCATCCAGATACACGCCGTTGAAGACGCCTGATGAGACGTCCTCACCCGAAGTCCCCGCCTCGGCCAGAACAAAGCGGGTGGGGTCGTCGAGTGCGAAGGTGCCCATGGTCTCTTCGACGATCCAGTCGGTGTCGCCGATCCGCCGCCAGCGGTTGGTGGCCGTGATCAGGTTGCCGTCGAGCTTGGTGATCTCAAGCTCCATCTCGGTTTTCAGCAGGCCCTTTTCGTGGTTGGGGTTCGATTTGGCGAAGGCCACCAGATAGGTCCCATGCCAGGTGCCAGTGATCTGAGGGAAACCGCCGCCTTCGTCTGCGGATACGGCGGCGGGGATGGTCAGGCTCAGAATGATGGCCAGTGATCGGGCAAGAGTACGGAACATTGTGAAATCTCCTGTGACACGAGGGGGTGATCACACGCTAACGCGCCTCAGGGATTTGACAAGCGCGCGGCCCGACGGTGGTCAGGAACCGACTTGTTCTTCGATCACCCTACGCGCCACGCGGAAGCATTCCAGCGCCTGCGGCACGCCGCAATAGATGCCGATCACGTGGATGATGGCGCGGATTTCCTCGGTGGAGACGCCGTTGTTGATCGCGCCTCGGCAATGGATCTCCCACTCGTGCATCTTGCCCAGCGCGCCGATCATCGACAGGTTCATCATCGACCGCGTCTTGGCGTCGATCACATCGTCGCCCCAGCCGAAGCCCCAGCACCAGGCGGTCATCGCCTCTTGAAACGGGCGGGTGAAATCGTCGGCGGCGGCCAGGTTCTTTTCGACATATTCTGCGCCCAGCGTCGCCTTGCGCTGTTCCAGACCTTTCAGGAACAGGTCTTCGTCAAATGTGCTCATGATCCGGTCCTCCGAGGCTGTTCGTCGATGGCTTCGCGCATCCATCTTTGCAGGTGCATGACGGGGTGTTCTGAATTCACCCCGCCCTTGGGGTCAATCACCAGCGGACCGGGGCGATAGCCGCGCGAATGCAGGCCTCGCTGTACGGATTCGACCAATCGGATGTCCTCTTCCACCGTGGTTGCTCGATCCTGCGCGGCGAGTTGCCGTATCTTTTGATCGTCCACGCCACCCACCGAATACCAGCCGCGCCAGACCACCACGTGATCGGCGCCCACAGCACGCCAGTGATAGGTGTTCAGTACATTCCCCGGATAGACTTGGAACGAGAACATCGGCCAGAGGAACCAGCTGGAATATTCATCAAAATGCTTAAAGCCTGACTGAATATCATAGGTCATGTTCTCAAGGCTCTGGCATTCCGTCGTGTGACGCAGGCACATGCCCTGAGGCTGGATGTCATAGGTTTCAGGCCGGACCACACCGTTCGCAAAGGTCGGGTGGTTCAGCGAGCAGTGGTAGCATTCCGAGTAGTTCTCGACCGAGACCTTCCAGTTGCACAGTTCCGGTATCTCGACCCATTCCAGCGGCTTCAGGTCAGCCCAATTGGGCACCCATTCCTCAAGCTCGGCGCGCGTGCTCGGGAACCAGTCGTCCATCGGCGCGGCGTTGGGGTCCAGATTGACGAAAACAAACCCCAGAAACTCTTCGCTGCGCACCTCGTTCAGGCAGACCGAGGATTTGTCGAACCCTTCAACCGCCTTGAGGTTTGGCCCGGCGCGCAGCTCTCCGGTCAGTTCGTAGGTCCAGGCGTGGTAGGGGCAGACGACGACGCGCGTGGTTCCGGTGCCCTCAACCAATTGATGCGCGCGGTGTTGGCAGACATTGTAGAACACGCGGATCGTGTCATCGCGGCCCCGGATGGCGAACAGATCCTGTCCTGCGACTTCAAACGCGACGTATGCGCCCGGCTCGGCCAGTTCCGAGGCGTGGCAGCCAAACTGCCATGTGCGCGCCAGCAGCCCTTCGGTTTCCAGTCGAAATATGGCGGGATCAGTATAGTACCGGGCTGCAAGAGATTGGATGGGTGCTGTCACGAGTCCTCCGCATGGTAAAGGCCAAGCTGATGGCGGCGTTTGTGAAAGGTCTCGACCCGTTCGACGATCTCATCGCTGGCAACGGCGATCACGAAGGACAGCAGCGTTTCCAGTAGCGCGACCGTACTGACCGAGGACGGGAAGAATTGCGGCGTGTCTGCCGAGATGACAAAACCATGGTCCGCCGCACGCAGGATCGGGCTGGCTGGGCTATCGGACAGGCTGACGATGGTAAGCCCCTGCTCTCGCGCGACCTCAACCGCCTCAACCACCTCGTTTCGGTAGGGCTTGCAGGTCATGGCGATTAGAACGTCGCGTTCATCGGCCCATGCCAAATCGTCGATCGGATTTGATCCGTCGCGCGGGATCGCGTGGAACTGCACCATCCCGGTCGAGGCCAGGTAAACAAAGTTCCGCGCGTTCGAGTTGTTCACGCCCACGCCCAGTACAAACACATTGCGCGAATTCCAGATGTCTTCTGCTGCGGCTTTCAATTGCTCAGAGGAGATATTGGCAAAAGTCTCCTCGACATTGCGCAGGGCGTCCTGAACCATATCGGCATAAAGCCCACCCATATTGCCAGACTTGCGAATATCCTGCAGCCAGCGGGCGCGGTCGGGAAAATCGGCCTGCCCGCGCCGGATCGCCTCGCGGAAGGGCACACGGAAATCCTCGTACCCTTCAAACCCCACCTGCCGCGCCATGCGGACGATGGTGTTGGGTTTCACATTTGCGGCCTCGGCGATTTCGCGCACCGTCGAAACCCCCACGTCGCGGGGGTTTTCCAGCACATAAGTGGCGGCTTTGCGCGCCTCGGGCGTCAGCTCGGACAGTTCATCCGCCAACCGTTCGAGAATCGTATTTGATACATTTGTCCCATTCATGATTGACGATGGTACTTTTGTTTGCTTACGCTGTCGAGACAAAATCGACTCAGAGGAGTGATCCGATGGCATCTGATTTCCCGGCCCACGCGCGCGTGGTTATTGTGGGTGGCGGAGTGATGGGCGTGGGCCTTGCCTACCACCTTGGGCACGAGGGCTGGGGCGCAGAGACCGTGCTGCTGGAAAAGGCCGAACTGACCAGCGGCAGCACCTGGCACGCGGCGGGGCAGATCACCCATTCGACCTCTAGCTTCGGCTTGGGCAAATGCGTCGATTACAATATCGGGCTCTATTCCGGTGCGTTGGAGGCCGAGACCGGGCAGGCGGTCACATGGCATGGCTGTGGTTCGTTCCGGCTCGCCTATTCCGAAGACGAGATGGACTGGCTGCGCCATACCCTGTCCGTGGGTCGTTCGCTGGGCTTCAACATAGATCTGGTCGGCCCGGACCGGGTGGCCGAGTTGCATCCGTTCTACAATCTGGATGGTGTGCTGGGCGCTTTGCACACCCCTGACGACGGCCATGTGGATCCGACCAATGTGACCATGGCGATGGCTGCGGGCGCGCGTCAGAAAGGCGTCCGGATCATTCGGCGTTGTCAGGCGACCAACATTACGCAGGCCGAGAATGGCGAATGGGTAGTCGAGACGCCAAAGGGTACGATCACCTGCGAGCATGTGGTCAACGCGGGCGGCACCTATGCGCGGCAGATGGGCGAATGGTCGGGCCTGCAACTGCCAATGACCTCGATGACGCATCATTACTTCGTGACCGAACCCGTGCCGGAGTTCGAAACGCTGGAACAGGAACTGCCGGTGATCCGCGACGACAAAAAGGTGTCGGGCTACATACGGATGGAGCAAAAGCGTGGCCTGATCGGGATTTACGAGAAAGAGAACCCGAACTCGGTCTGGCACGACCATTGCCCGTGGGATTACGAGAACTGGCTGTTCGATGCGGATTACGACCGGGTGATGCCGTGGCTCGAGGAAAGCCTGAACCGGATGCCGATCTTTGCGGAACTGGGCATTCAGCGCGAGGTACACGGCGCAATCAGCCATCCACCCGATGGCAACCCGCTGATCGGTCCTGCGCCGGGTGTGCGCAACTACTGGTGCTGCTGCGGCACGCAGATCGGGATCGGCTGGGGGCCGGGCCTGACACGCGAACTGGCGCGTTGGATGGTGCATGGCGCTGCCGATATTTCGATGCGCGAATATGATCCGCGCCGCTTCGGCAGCTACGCCACGAAAGACTGGCAGGTCATCAAGGCCGAGGAAGATTATTGCCTGCGCCACGAAATCCCTTTCCCGCATTTCAACCGGCTTGCTGGCCGTCCGATCAAACCGTCACCGCTGCATGAGGTACTGAAATCCAAAGGCGCGGTGCATGAAGAGGTCTACGGCTTCGAACGCCCGCGCTGGTTCGCGCGTGATGGGGTGGCGCAGCAGGATCACTATTCCTTCCGCCGAACGCCAGCCGACGACATGGTCGCGCAAGAGGTCAAGGCGGTGCGTGAACGGGTCGGCATCATGGACGTCACCGCCTTTACCAAGGTCGAGGTTTCGGGCCCGGATGCCTATGATCTGCTGGATCGTCTGACCGCGAACCGGATGCCGCAAAAAGACGGCTCGATCACCCTGACCCATATGCTCAACCGCCGGGGTCGGATTGAGTTGGAAACGACCATCGTGCGCATGGCGCAGGATCGCTATTACCTCGTCTGTGCAGCATTCTTCGAACAACGCCTGCTGGATCATCTGGCGCAACAGCGTAGCGAAGAAGATGTCACGATCACCGCGCATTCCGCCGATTGGTCGGCCTTGTCCCTGAACGGGCCAAGGTCGCGCGACGTGCTGGGCACCTGCACTGATGCCGACCTCAGCAATGCCGGATTCCGCTGGCTGTCCGCACAGCAGATCAAGATCACCGGCCACGACATTTGGGCCTTCCGCATGTCCTATGCCGGAGAGCTTGGCTGGGAACTGCACATGCCCAATGCCGCCTGCCTGGACGTCTATCACGCGCTCTGGGCTGCAGGTGAGGCGCATGGAATCGCCGATTACGGCAGCTTCGCGATGAATGTCATGCGGATGGAGAAAGGCTTCAAGGGAGCCGGAGAATTGACCAACGAAGTGACACTCGCCGAGGCCGACGTTCTGCGTTTTGCCCGCACGGACAAGGACTATCTGGGCAAGGACAAAACCCTGAACACCCACCTGCCGTGGATCTGCGCTTATCTCGAAATCGAACCGAACGGAGAGATCGACGGACATGGCGGCGAAGCCGTGCTCTTGGACGGGCGCGTCGTTGGCTCGACCGCATCCGTGGCCTATGGGCACACAGTCGGCAAAATCCTCGCCTTTGCTTACATCAAACCCGAAGCCACCGCCGCAGGCACCGATCTGCAGGTCATGATCCACGGCACCCCTCGCGCCGCGCGCGTCTTATCCAAACCTGCATATGACCCGCAAAGTCTGCTGCCGCGCACCGACGCTGCTCTGGAAGCCGCCCAATGACACAGCCAGACACAATGCAGGCCATGGTCACGATGGGCCACGGCGATCTGGATCAGATGGTCTGGCACGAGGAATGGCCCTGCCCCACCCCCGCCCCGGGCGAAGTGCTGATCAAAGTCGGGGCCTGCGGGTTGAACAACACCGACGTGAACACGCGATCCGGCTGGTACTCGAAAACCGTCAGCGATGCCACGACCGGAGGCGCGTTCGAGAATGTCGGCAACGACGACCCGACATGGGGCGGCGCGCCTCTGGCCTTCCCGCGCATCCAGGGCGCAGATGTGTGCGGCCAGATCGTCGCGGTTGGCGAAGGCGTTGACCCGCGCCGGATCGGCGAGAGGGTGATCACCGATTGCTGGCTACGCGATCCGGCGGAACCCACAAACAAGGACAAGGCCAGGTATTTCGGATCAGAACGGGATGGTGGTTTTGCACAATTCACGACCATCCCCACACGGAATGCCATTGCGATCCAGTCTCCGCTGTCCGATGCCGAACTGGCCACATTCTCCTGCTCATACTCCACCGCCGAAGGAATGCTGACCCGCGCAAATGTCTCGGAACGTGACACGGTTCTGGTGCCTGGCGCGTCGGGCGGCGTGGGCGGTGCTTTGGTGCAGCTGGCCAAACGACGCGGCGCGCGGGTGATCGCCCTGGCCACCGAGGCCAAACACGCCGACGTCGCCAAACTTGGCCCCGACCGTATTTTGCCTCGCGCGCCCGAAGAGCTGCGCGCAGCACTTGGGGAGGAAAAGATCACCGTTGTTGCTGATGTCGTGGGTGGCCCGTACTGGCCGACGCTGATCGACATTCTGGAGCGCGGTGGGCGATACACCTGCTCGGGTGCGATCGCTGGGCCGATGGTCGCGCTCGACCTGCGTACCTTCTATCTACGCGACCTGACCTTTACCGGCTCGACCGTAATCGACCCAAAGGTCATGCAAAATCTAGTGCAATACATCGAAGCAGGTGAGGTGAAACCCGCCCTCGCCGCGACCTATCCTCTGCGGGACCTGCACGCTGCGCAAACGGCTTTCATTACCAAGCAACACACCGGCAATATCGTGGTCATACCATGAAGATCACAAAACTCTCTCTCTGGTCCATCGACCTGACCAGTCACGATACCTACTACATGGCTGATGGCAAAACCTGTGCCACGGTTGAAACCCATGTGCTGTGTCTGAAAACCGATACCGGCCTGCAAGGCTGGGGCGAGGTCTGCCCGATCCCGCATTACCTGCCTGCCTTTGCCAAAGGCGTGCCCAGCGCAGTCGCCGAGATGGCGCCCGAAATCCTCGGCATGTCTCCGTTTGGCGTCGATGCGCCAATGCGCAAACTGGATGGCTTTCTGCAAGGTCATGCCCACGCCAAGTCGATTGTCGATATCGCTTTGTGGGACCTGTTCGGAAAGGCGACAGCACAGCCGGTCTACGCCCTTTTGGGCGGGCGGACGCGCAAGGACATGCCGCTTTATCACTCCATCACCTGCGTCGCCCCGGATGAGATGGTGCGGATCGCCCAGGCCGCCTATCAAACCGGTATCCGACAGTTTCAGGTCAAGCTGGGGGTCGAGGGCGACTGGCAGGCGGATGCTGAACGGCTGACCAAAGTGCGCGAGGCTGTGGGCAATGGCCCGCTGGTCTATGGCGACTGGAACTGCGGGGCCTCGCGCCTGCAGGCCACCCGCACCGGGCGCGCTGTGGCGCATCTGGATGTTATGCTGGAACAACCCTGCAAAACGCTGGAGGATTGCGCTGCCGTGCGGCAGGCCACCGGCCTGCCAATGAAAATCGACGAAAACGCGCATGATCTGGCCTCGCTGCTGCACGCCTCGGAACTGGGCTGCATGGACGCGGTTGCACTGAAACTGTCGAAATTCGGTGGCCTGTCGGCCATGCGCCGCGCCCGCGATCTGACCGTGCATCTGGGGGCCGAGATATGTGCCGAATGCACCTGGGGCTCGGACATTGTGACCGCCGCGTCGTTGCATTTTGCCGCCTCCACGCCGCAAGGTTCGCTGATGAACACCTGCGATCTGTCCTCTTACGTGTCGCCGCGTCTGTGCCCGAATGCGCCTGAGCGTGCAGATGGCCGGATTGTACCGCCCGACGGTCCGGGGCTGGGCGTGACGCCCGATCTGGGCCTCCTTGGAACCCCGATTTTGGAAATGGCCTGACAGATGCTGAAACTTCACACTCAATCCGAATGGATCGCCCGCGCCGAACAGGTTCTGCCCGCCGGAGGGTTCGGCAATTTCGACCCCGGCATCCTGATCGCGCGCGGCGAGGGCAGCCGCGTCTGGGACGAGGATGGCAAGGAATATGTCGATTACCTGATCGGGTCCGGCCCGATGCTGCTGGGCCATGGCCACCCCGAGGTGATGGAGGCGGTGCTGGAGCAACTGCCCAAGGGCATGACCTTTTTCGCCAACAACAGCAAAGGCGTGGAACTGGCCGAAGCCATCGTGAACGCCGTGCCGTGCTGTGAACAGGCGCGTTTTGTCGCCTCGGGCGGCGAGGCCGATATGTACGCGATCCGGCTGGCGCGCGCCTATACGGGCAAGGACAAGATCCTGAAATTCGAAGGCGGCTATCACGGCATGAGCGCCGAGGCACAGATGAGCCTCGCCCCCGCGAAACGGGTGAATTTCCCCCAGGCCGTACCCGACAGCGCCGGTATTCCGCAGGGTGTCGCAGATCAGATGCTGATTGCCCCGTTCAACGATCTGGAAGCCGTGGCAGCGTTGCTGGCGGAACATGACGACGTAGCCGCGATCATCGCGGAACCGTTGCAACGGATTATCCCACCCGAACCCGGCTATCTGCAGGAGCTGCGTGACTTGTGCGACAAACACGATGTGCTGCTGATTTTTGACGAGATCGTCACCGGCTTTCGCCTTGCCTATGGCGGTGCACAGGAACGCTATGGCGTGACGCCCGATATCTGCACCCTGGGCAAGATCATCGGCGGAGGGTTCCCTCTGGCGGCCCTTGGTGCCAGCGTCGAGATCATGCAGCATTTCGACAAGAATAAAGTCGGCGCAGATAAATGGCTGATGCAGCTGGGAACGCTGTCAGGCAATCCGGTCGCCGCAGCGGCAGGCCTGAAAACGATGGAGGTTCTGGCCCGTGAAGGAGCCTATGATCGGCTGCGCCAGACAGGGCGTGCCCTGCAAGACATGCAAAGCAAGGCGCTGGATGCGGCAGGTATCCCTCATCGGATCTGTGGGGATGAAACCCTGTTCGATATCTTTTTCACGGAAACGCCCTGCCGGGATTATCGTAGCGCCGCGCATGACGACCCGGGCCGGAACGCGCATTATAACGCGGTTTTGCGGGCGCATGGCGTGTTCAAGGCCCCGGGCAAACTTTACCCATCGATGGCCGTTACGCAGGCCGATCTGGACCTGACACAAGAGGCGGTCGCTGCCGCAGTCGCGGCTATTCAGTCTGGCTGAAGGTTGACGTTGCGGGCGGCGCGTGGGAACGATGTCACCATAGCTCCAGCCCTTCAACACATAGGACCAAGCAATGAAGATCGAGCCGTTCGGTGTCGAAATCTGGATGAACGAATGGGAAACCAAATGCGCGTTCAATCTGGCCGAAACCTGCGTCGAAAGCCTGACCATCGCCGAGCTTTTGCAGATCGCCGGGCGAAACTCGGACGATCTGTCGGACTTGCTGGGCATGAAGATGACCTATGGGGCCATCGAAGGCTCTGACCGGCTGCGCGACGCGATTTGTGGGCTGTACCAGACCCAGAAACGCAGCAACATCGTCGTTACCCACGGCACGATCGGCGCCAATATGCTGGTTCACAAGACGCTTGTAGAACGAGGCGATCATGTCGTGGCTGTGGTGCCGACCTATCAGCAGCATTATTCGATCCCCGCCAGTATCGGGGCCGAGGTGTCGCAGGTGCATCTGCGGGCGGAAAATGGCAATCTGCCTGATCTGGACGAGCTGCGCGCCGCTGCTAAACCCGGCACCCGGCTGATCGCCATCAACAACCCGAACAACCCGACGGGCGCTCTGATGAACCGCGAATATCTGCTGCAGATTGTCGACATTGCCCGCGACATCGACGCATGGTTACTGTGCGACGAGGTGTATCGCGGAACAGCGCAAGATGGCACGGGCATGACCTCGTCTGTGGCTGATCTTTACGAAAAGGGCATCTCGACCGCCGGTATGTCCAAGGCCTTTTCACTGGCCGGGTTGCGTCTGGGATGGATTGCGGGATCAACCGACCTGATCGAGGCGGTGTCGATCCACCGGGATTATGACACGATATCGGTCGGCATGATCGACGATCACTTTGCGGCCATCGCGCTGGAAAACCACGAAAAGGTTCTGGCCCGCAGCCATGCGATCACGCGCGGCAATCTGGCAATGCTCAGCGATTGGGTGGACAGTAAACCGCTTATCTCATGGGTCAAACCCAAGGCGGGCACAACCGCCCTGCTGCACTATGACCTGCCGCTTTCCTCACATGAGTTTTGCGTGCGCCTGCTGCAGGACACGGGCGTGATGTTCACGCCCGGATCAGCGCTGGGGCTGGAAGGGTGCGTGCGCATCGGTTATGCGAACACGCCTGCGATCCTGCGTGACGGGCTGGCGAGAGTGTCCGATTTCCTCGCCCGCCAATAGGCGTCACTTTCGCATCGACTTCCCGTCGTGAAACAGATGCACCTTGTCGGGTGATGCGGTCACGGCCACCGTCTGCCCGCGCATGTTGCGTTGAACGCCGGGCAGTTTGGCGATGTTGGCATCCGTGCCTTCCGGTGCCGCGAAATACAGCAGCGTGACCTCGCCCAGCGCTTCGGTGAAATCGACAACGCCTGAAAAGATCGGCGTATCCTCGGTGACGACAAAATCTTCGGGGCGGACGCCGATATTGACCTTCTTGCCCTCATCCGATGCTTCGGTTGCAATTGCCGACATGGCAACGCCGCCATCGTCCAGCGTCACCGTTGTTGTCTCACCCGTGCCGGTGATCGTACCCGGCAGCAGGTTCATCGCGGGCGAGCCGATGAACTGCGCGACAAATTCATTGTCCGGCGTTTCATACAGCTCCAGCGGTGTCCCGACTTGCGCAATCCCTTTGTTGGCCAGAACCACGATGCGGCTGGCCAACGTCATCGCCTCGACCTGATCGTGGGTTACATAAATCATCGTGCTGTCGGGCATCGCCTCTTTCAGGCGCGCAATCTCAATCCGGGTCGCCACACGCAGCGCGGCGTCGAGATTTGAAAGCGGCTCGTCAAACAGATAGACCTTGGGATCGCGTACGATGGCCCGCCCGATGGCGACCCGCTGACGCTGCCCACCTGAAAGCGCCTTGGGCAGGCGGTCCAGAAACGGTTCAAGCTGCAGGATACGGGCGGCCCGTTCGACGGCAGCATCGACCTCGGCCGCGGGCATTTTGGCGATCTTCAACGCAAAGGCCATGTTCTCGCGCACGGTCATATGCGGATACAGAGCATAGCTTTGGAACACCATCGCGATGCCGCGTTGTGCCGGGGGCACCTCGTTCATCACCTGCCCTTCGATCTCAAGCGTTCCGCCCGAGATTTTCTCCAGCCCTGCAATCATCCGCAGCAGGGTGGATTTGCCGCAGCCCGAAGGGCCCACAAAAACGATCAGCTCGCCCGTTTCGATGTCCAGATTGATGTTCCGCAGGACATCGACCGTGCCATAGGTCTTGGCCACATCCGTGAGATTGAGTTCCGACATGGCTTATCCCTTCTCTCTGACCATCAAACAGAATTGAGCAGCGTCCAGAGATACACTCCCTGTCCCCGTGACGCTGCCCAACCCCTCCCCGATTGCGCGCCAGTTGCCTTCGGGCAATCTGACGTCTTCTGTGTCCGACCCAAGGTTGAATGCGCAGAACACCTGCTCGGTCGCATCCTCACGCAGGAATGTCAGAACCGGACCGTTCTGGGTCATGTCCGACTGCGCACCGGACATCAGCGCGGAATGCGCGTGGCGCAGCGCAATCGCCGCGCGGTAATGATGCAGCATGGAATTGGGGTCCTGCTCCAACCGGTCCACAGCGCGCTCTGCTTGAGGCGAGCTGACAGGCAGCCAGGGCCGACCGGTGCTGAACCCCGATTGTTCATCCTGCGCAGCCCAGACCATCGGCGTTCGACACCCGTCGCGGCCCTTGAACTCGGGCCAGAATTCGATGCCATAGGGGTCTTGCAAATCTTCGAACGCCACATCGGCTTCGGGCAGGCCCAGTTCCTCGCCTTGATAGAGGCAGGCAGACCCGCGCAAGCACATCATCAGCACCGCATGCTGCCGTATGGCCGCATCGTCCAGACCCCAGCGCGAGGCATGGCGCTGCACGTCATGGTTCGAGAACGCCCAGCAGGGCCAAGCGTCGCCTGCCTTAGCCTCAAGCTCGTCAAACACCTGTTTGGCGTATGAGGCCGTGAGGCGGCGTTTCTCAAGGAATTCAAACGCATAACACATATGCATCCGCTTGTCGCCGGTGGTGTATTCGCCCATGATCTCCAACCCGCGCTGTGCGTCTCCGACCTCACCCAGACAGGCGCGGCCTTCGTATTCGTCAGTCAAGGCACGCAGGCGTTCCAGGAAGGCGACATTCTCGGGCTGGCTTTTGGAGAACAGATGATCCTGATGGTTATAGGGATTCACCATCGGCGCGATTGACGCATTACGCTGGTCCATCGGAAGGCCGGGATTGTCGCGCAGCTGAGCATCGTGGAAGTAGAAGTTGATTGTGTCCAGACGGAACCCATCGACGCCCAGATCCAGCCAGAACCGGGCCACGTCCAACAGGGCATCCTGAACTTCGACGCAATGGAAATTCAAGTCCGGCTGCGAAGTCAGGAAATTGTGCAGGTAGTATTGCAGCCGCCGGGAATCCCATTGCCAGCCCGAGCCGCCGAAGATCGACAGCCAGTTGTTGGGCGGTGTCCCATCGGGTTTGGGATCGGCCCAGACATACCAGTCCGATTTCGGATTGTCCCGGCTGGCGCGGCTTTCGACAAACCACGGGTGCTGATCCGAGGTATGGGACAGCACAAGGTCAATCATCACCTTCAGCCCAAGCCCATGCGCCTGATCCAGCAGGTCCTTGAAGTCCGCCATCGTGCCAAACATCGGATCGACATCGCGGTAATCGCTGACGTCGTATCCGAAATCCTTCATCGGAGATTTGAAGAACGGCGAAATCCAGATCGCATCCACACCCAGCGAGGCGATATAGCCCAGCCTTTGCGTGATGCCCTTCAGGTCGCCGATCCCGTCGCCATTGCTGTCCTGAAAGCTGCGTGGATAGATCTGATAGATCACTCCGCCGCGCCGCCAGTCGGGCTTTGCTTTGGTTGTTTTGAATGCTGTGGTTTGCACGTTCATCAGACGCCTCTATTTGACGGACCCGGCCAGCAGCCCGCGGACCAGGTATTTTTGCATTGCGAAGAAGACGATCAGCGGCACGGCTATCGAGACGAAGGCCGCTGTCGCCAGAATTTCCCAGTTGCCGCCGCGCGTGCCCAAAAGCTCGACAATCCGGTTGGTCATGACTGTTGTCTGACCGGATGCATCAATCAGGAACACCTTAGCGACCAGCAGATCGTTCCAAGTCCACAGGAACTGGAAGATCGCAAACGAGGCCAAAGCCGGAAAGCTGAGCGGCAGGATCAGTTTGGTGAAGATCTGGAACTCGGTCGCGCCATCGACCCGCGCGTTCTCGATCAGGTCACGGGGCAGCCCGGCCATGTAATTGCGCAGCAGATAGATCGCCAGCGGCATCCCAAAGCCGGTATGGGCCATCCAGACGCCCAGATACCCTTTGCCGATCCCGATATTCAGATGGAATTTCAGCAACGGGATCAGCGCCAGTTGCAACGGCACCACCAGCAATCCGACCACGGCAGCGATCAGCAGGGCCCGCCCGGGGAAGTCCATCCACGCCAGCGCATAGGCCGCAAAGGCTGCCACCAGAATGGGGATGATCGTCGCCGGGATGGTCACCGTCAGCGTGTTGAAGAACGCCCGCCCCATACTGTCGGTGCTGTCCTCGGCCAGCAGGACCTTGTGATAGTTCGCCAGCGTGAACTCGGGCGGCAGTTCCGCTGTCACAAAGACACGCGCGCCTCGGCTGCCGGTGAACTCCTCGGTGTTCTCCATCCGGTAGTTGCCCTGCGCGTCCAATGTGATCGTGCCACCGCGACGCAATTCAGCCGTATCGCCCGGAACGTACTCATCCACAGCGCGGGAACTGACACCCCATTTCGAGATCGTGGCCTGCGTGCCTGCGTCGAACAGGTTGCCTTGGATCACATACATCCCGTTTTCCTGCACCTGCGTTTCAGGTGCGGCGGCGCGCAGGGTCAGGTTCTGCTCGGACGGGAAAAGCGATCGCCACCAGCCGCTGGTCGCGATCTGATCCGCCGTGCGGAAGGATGAGATCAGCAGCCCCAGCGTTGGAACCACCCAAAGCACCACCAGAAACAGGACCGAGGCATGGACAACCCAGCGCAGTGCCGGTTTGGTTCCTGCAATATCGCTCATGGCCTCACTCCATCTCTTTGCGCGCGTTGCGCACGTTCCAAATCAGGATCGGTGTGACCAGAAGCATGATCACCATGGCCGAGGCAGACCCAACGCCCCAGTCATTGGCGCGGAACAATTTGTCATACATGTAGTTGGCCAGAACCTGCGTCTCCCACTGGCCGTTGGTCATGGCAAAGACGATGTCGAAAACCTTGAGCACGGTGATGGTGATCGTGGTCCAGACAACTAGGATCGTCGTCTTGATCTGCGGCACCTTGATGCGGAAGAAAATCTGGAACGGATTGGCACCGTCCAGAATGGCGGCTTCTATGGTTTCCTCGGGTATACCGCGCAGGGCGGCGGAGAGGATCACCATGGCAAAGCCGGTCTGAATCCAGATCAGTACGACCATCAAGAAGAAACTGTTCCAGAACGGGATGGTCAGCCATGTCTGCGGCTCGGTCCCGCCAAAGAAGATGTACAGCGCGTTCAACATGCCGATCTGATCCTGCTCGGCCGGGCGGGTGTCATAGACCAGTTTCCAGATCACCGAGGCCCCAACGAACGAGATCGCCATCGGCATGAAAATCAGAGACTTGGCGACATTGCCCCAGCGAATACGATCCGTCAGTTGTGCCACCAGCAAGCCGAACGCGGTCGACATGGCGGGCACGATGATCAGCCAGAACATGTTGTTGCGCATGGCTTCCCAGAACTTGGGCTCTTTCGCCATCTGAATGTAATTGTCCAGCCCGACCCATTCATACCCGCCGCCGGGGATGCGATCGGTCAGCGACAAGCGCAGGGTCTCCACCACCGGGTAAGCCAGATACAGGCCCAGAGCCGCAATCGCCGGGAACAGGAACAGCCAGGGCCGGATGATGTTGGCGCGGTTGATATTGCGCCCTGCGTTCGGACCCCGTGCCGGAAACAGAACTTTGTCCAGGAACTGGTTCGAAAGGTAGAAATAGCCCACGCAACCTGACACGCCGATGGCGATGGTCAGCAGGCCCTGAAATGCCGGATGCATGCCGCGTCTCCCTTGCGACGGTGGGGTGGGGCAACCCGGCGTTGCGGGTTGCCCGGTGCGGAACGCTTAGTCGAGCGCGTCCCAGGAGGATTGGATTTCATCGGCAACCTCTTGCGCCGATGTTCCGCCGGTATAGTCGACCATACCGGTCCAGAAGGTTCCGGCACCCACGCCGCCCGGCATCAGGTCAGACCCGTCAAACCGGAAAGTGGTGGCCCCCAGAAGAATGTCGTTCATCTTCTTCAGCGTCGGGTCCGAGAACAGCGAGGTATCAACGCCCTTATGCGGTGTCAGGAACCCCGTTAGCTGCATCCAGGTTTCATGCGCTTCGGGTGTTTGCAGATACTCGATCAACGCATGCGCGCCAGGGCTGTCATTGGTGATCGCCCACAAAGTGCCTGCGCCCAGAACCGGGCTGCCCAGGTCCTTGCTCTCATAGGCCGGGAAGTAGAAGAAATCCGCGTCTTCCCCCACAATCGTCCCTTCCGGGAAGAAGGCAGGAATGAACGAAGCCTGACGGTGCAGATAGCATTGCGGAGGTGAGCTGAACATGCCTTTCGGGCTGTCGCGGAAATCGGTGGTGGCAACGGCACCCGCGCCGCCGGCGACGTAATCGTCATTACGGGCAAAGGCACCGAATTCTTCGATGGCCTCAATCACCTTGGGGTCGTTGAACTTCATCTCATTGGCGACCCAAGCGTCGTAATCCTCGGGCGACTGCGTGCGCAGCATCATATCCTCGACCCAGTCTGTCGCGGGCCATCCGGTCGCGCCGCCTGATCCCAGACCGATGCACCACGGTGTTTCGCCATCCGCCACGATCTGATCGGTCAGCGCCTTCAGCTCTTCCATGGTGGTTGGAATTTCGTAACCGGCGTCCTCGAAATTCTCGGGTACGTACCAGACCAGAGATTTCACATCGACCTTATAGAAAAACCCATACAAGTGATCCGCACCGTCTGGCCCGGCGTAGGTGCCCAGATCGACCCAGGACTGACCGGCGGCATAGTTGTCACGAATCCAATCCGCGGTCCCGTCCCCCAGCGGGGTCAGAAAACCGGACCGGGCCATGTCTGCGGCCAGACCGGGCTGCGGGAAGACGGCGACATTGGGGGCCGACCCCGCCTCGGCATCAATCCGGATCTGCTGTTCGAAACTGTCCGACCCGACATAGGTGTACTCATGCCCGGTTGCGGCGGCGAATCCGTCCAGCACCTTTTCGACATTTTCCTGATCCGGCCCCAGCCACGGACCGAACACGGTGACCTTGTCGGCCTGCGCCGCGCCCGCCATCAGGGCGAACGTGGCCGCACCTGCGTAAAGCGAGTGTTTCATGAAGTATCCTCCCAAAATTTCTCGCGCATGAGACTCAGTTTTCAAAGCGCTTTGAATGGGCAACTTTATCCGCTAACATTCAAGTTCTGTCAATAAAGAGTTTCCAGATGCCTGCATTGTTAATATAACAGCCCTTGGGAATGGATGGATTGACGGAGATGGGAAATGCCGTCACTACATACGATCAGAAAGATTTGAAGGCGCTTTGAAAGCCATGAACCTCAAGCAACTCTCGGAAATCCTTGGGCTCTCGCAGACCACGGTCAGCCGTGCGCTGAACGGCTACCCCGAGGTGAACGAGAATACGCGCCTGCGGGTTCAGGCCGCTGCGGCCAAGCACGGTTACAGTCCGAATATCCGCGCCAAAGGGTTGGCGACAGGGCGGTCGATGGTCATCGGGCATGTGATTCCCAGCTCATCCCAGCATGAAATGGTAAACCCGATCTTTGGAGATTTCGTCGCCGGTGCCGCGCAGAAATACGGCGAGAATAACTATGACATGATGTTCACCCATGCGGCGGACACATCCATCGAAGATGCCTATCGCAGCCTGTTCAGCCGTGGCGCGGTGGACGGGATTGTGCTGCAGGGCCCCAAGGTGAATGAGCCTCGGATAACCGTCCTGTCCCGTATGGGCGTGCCCTTTATCGTCCATGGCCGCTCAACCGGGATTGAGGAGCCCTATGACTGGATCGACGTCAACAACCTTCGGTCCTTTGAGCGTGCCACACAGTTTCTGATCGACCTCGGTCACCGCCGCATTGCCCTGATCAACGGGCTGGAGGACATGGATTTCGCCCAGCGCCGTCGGAACGGCTATGTTGCGGCGCTGGAAAAGGCAGGGCTGGCCGTCGATCCCGCCTTATTGCGCAGCGCCGAGATGACCGAGATTTATGGCCACCAGACAACCAGCGAGATGCTGGATCTGGAGGACCCGCCCACCGCCATTCTGGCCTCATCCATCATCGCAGCCGTCGGGGTCCGGCGCGCCATCGACGAACGCGGGCTGCGGATGGGGCGGGATGTGTCGGTCATCGCCCATGATGATGAGCTGTCTTATATGCGCAACGGCATGGATGTGCCGATTTTCACCGCCACGCGCTCCTCGGTCAGACATGCCGGAGAGCTGGCTGCAGAAATGCTGATCGAACGGATCAACAACCCCGATGATCCCCCCAAAACCCGGCTTCTTGAAGCTGAACTAGTGGTCGGAAGCTCTACCGGCCCTGCCCCGCAAAGGTCCTGACATGAAATACAATCGCAGTGATTTTCCGGACGGTTTTCTGTTCGGCGTAGCAACCTCGGCCTATCAGATCGAAGGCCACGCACAGGGCGGCGCAGGCCGCACCCATTGGGACAGTTTCGCGGCGACCCCGGGCAACGTGGTCAACGCGGAAAACGGTGATCTGGCCTGCGATCACTACAACCGGTTCCAACAGGATTTCGACCTGATCCAAGAGGCCGGTCTGGATTGTTATCGCTTTTCCACAAGCTGGGCGCGGGTGCTGCCCGACGGGCGCGGCGCAATCAATCAGGACGGTCTGGACTACTATGACCGCCTGACCGACGCGCTGCTGGAGCGCGGAATCAAACCTTGCGCGACGCTTTATCACTGGGAATTGCCGTCGCCTCTGGCGGACTTGGGGGGCTGGCGCAACCGGGATATCGCCGGGTGGTTTGCGGATTTCACCGAAGTGATCATGGGCCGGATCGGCGACCGCATGTACAGCGTCGCCCCGATCAATGAGCCGTGGTGTGTCAGTTGGCTGAGCCATTTTGACGGCCACCACGCCCCCGGCCTGCGCGACATCCGCGCCACCGCCCGGGCGATGCATCACGTTCTTCTGGCCCATGGCCGCGCGATTGAAACCATGCGCGGGCTGGGGATGGATAACCTCGGCGCGGTGTTCAATCTGGAATGGGCCGAACCCGCCGATGACAGCGACGAAGCGCGTAGAACGGCGGCACTGTATGACGGTATCTACAACCGCTTTTTCCTGGGCGGCGTGTTCAACAAAGCCTATCCACAGAATGTGCTGGAGGGGCTAGAGCCGCATCTGCCCACCGGCTGGCAGGACGATTTCGACACCATCGGCACCCCGGTCGACTGGTGCGGTCTGAACTATTACACCCGCAAGCTGATCGCCCCTGCTGACACCCCGTGGCCCGGCTACAAAGAGGTCCCCGGCCCCTTGCCGAAAACTCAGATGGGGTGGGAGATTGAGCCCGCCGCCCTGTCGCGGTTCCTGATCCGCGCCAAACAGGAATACACCGGAAATCTGCCGATTTTCGTCACGGAGAACGGCATGGCCAGCCCCGAGCGGCAGCAGGATGATGACCGGATCGATTACCTCAACCAGCATCTGACCGAGGTTCAGCACGCGCTGGATCAGGGTGTGCCGGTGAAAGGTTATTTCATCTGGTCGCTGCTGGACAATTACGAATGGGCGCTGGGCTATGAGAAACGCTTTGGTCTGGTGGACGTGGATTTTGAGACGCTGGAGCGGACGCCCAAAGCCTCGTACCACGCGCTGAAAGCGGCGCTTGCCTCCTGATCTTACTCGCCCGCCAGCGCCGCCGGGTCGGCCGCCACCGGCAAGCCGCCGATCTGCGCCAGCAGGTCCACGATCTCGGATACCCCCTGCCGCTGACGTAGCGAGGTGAACACAAACGGGCGTCCGTTGCGCATACGGGTCGCGTCACGCTCCATCACGTCCAGCGAGGCGCCTACATGTGGGGCCAGATCGGTTTTGTTGATGATCAGAACATCCGATTTGGTGATCGCCGGGCCACCCTTGCGTGGGATTTCCTCACCCGCAGCCACGTCGATCACATAGAGGGTCACATCCGCCAGTTCCGGGCTGAACGTGGCCGACAGGTTATCGCCGCCGCTTTCGATCAGCACCACATCCAAATCGGGATGGCGCGCCTGCATCTCGGCCACGGCGGCCAGATTGATCGAGGCATCCTCGCGGATTGCTGTATGCGGGCAGCCGCCGGTTTCCACGCCGATGATCCGGTCCTGCGGCAGGATCTGCATCCGCATCAGCGCCTCGGCGTCTTCGCGCGTGTAGATGTCATTGGTGATCACGCCAATGGAAACCTTATCGCGCAGGGCTTCGGACAATGCGGCGGTCAGGGTGGTTTTGCCTGCGCCCACGGGGCCGCCAATGCCCACGCGCAGGGGGCCGTTCATGCTGCTCATGTTCGGAACATCCTTGAATATTGGGTTTCGTGTTTCATCGACGCGATGTCGGGCAGAAAAGCCATTGAGCTCAGATCATTCAAATCAGCGCCCAACGCCTCGGATGCCACGCGTTGACACAAAGGGGTCATGTCGCGGATCAACCGCTGGCCCTCGGTTTGGCCCAATGGCACAAGACGGGTCGCGCAGGCCACAAGATTGGACATGAACGCCTGCAAAAACATCTGCGTTGTCAGAGGTAAGGGCAGGTTGCGCCGCCCCGCTGCGTATCCGACGGCAACAGGATAGGTCAGGGCCGCCAGATCGACCGCCCAGACATCGGATGTCACGCCGCAAAACGCCTCACCCAGCAATCGCGTTTCCATAAGCCGCTCGGACGAGGGGCAAAACGCGCGCGCCGTCTGGTCAATCGCAGACAATTCGTCTGGCGACGTCGCCCGATATGCGAATGCCAAAAGGATGCAGTCATTGCGGCCAGTGCCATGCGCGACCACATCAGCAATCCACTCCCCCGTCTCGGCCGCGTTCGTCACGCTTCCGGTTTCAATCGCCCATTCCAACCCATGCGAATAGGCGAACCCGCCCACCGGGTAGGCTGGTGAGAACCACTGCGTCAGGGTCAGGATATCCGCGTCAGTGGGCGTGGCCATGGGTCCTGCCGTGGCCATAGGCCCCGCCTTCGGGGGTGAAGGGTTCATGCACCTCGCACACAGTCGCGCCGAGTTTCAACAGCATGTCGCGGATGACGTGATCAACCTGGATCAACAGGCGGTCGGCCTCAACCTGACAAGGGGTGTGCCGGTTACCGATATGCCAGGCGACGCGGGTCAGGTCTGGGGCAGTGACCTCAAGCAGCGCCTCGGGTGCCGCCTGAATGCCGATCTCGCGCCCATCTTCCAGAACCAGCACGCCGCCATGATCCAGCGAGGTTGTCTGGGCCAGATCGACCAGAATCTGCTCACCGCCGTCACAGGTCAGAACCTTTCGGCGCAGAAATCGGTCTTCATAGCTCAGCGACAGGTGATCGGCAGGAACACTATGAGTATGGTCGCAATAGCGACGGGCGGTAGAATAAAAGGCGGTCATGGGGCACTTGCCCCATAAGCTGGTACAGTCAGAGCCAGACGGTATCCGCAAAGACCCGGTGAACGATACGCTCGCGTGTCAGGCCGCGCTTGGACAGTTCCTCGTCGCTGAGCGATTGCAGGAATTCGACCTGCTGAACCCGCGATTGTGCCTCGGCCAAGCTGACCAGAAACGAAAAGACCGACGCGCCGATGGATGAGATCAGACCGGGCAGCGAAAAGCCTGCCGATGCGTGATGCGCAGAATGTGCCATTTGGACCTCCGCAAAGGTTGGTCCTCCCTTGTGTGCTTATCTTTGTCATTTCATCCCTGCTGAGTAGTGGCTGTTTGGGCATGGCCGGATTGCGCTCGATGCAATGCACCCGGCCATTTGGGTCAGAACATAAAATATCGCTGGGCCATCGGCAGAACCTCAGCCGGTTGGCAGGTGAGCAATTCGCCGTCGGCGCGGACCTCATAGGTTTCCGGGTCCACCTCAACCTCGGGAGTGGCATTGTTCAGCAGCAAATCGCGTTTGCCGATGTTGCGGGTGTTCTGAACAGCCACTGTTTGCTTTGCCAGCCCAAGCGCGTCGCCAATCCCTTCGGCCTGCGCAGCGGCTGAGACAAAGGTAATCGCCGAATGCTCGACCGAGCGCCCATAGGCCCCGAACATCGGGCGGCTATAGACCGGCTGTGGCGTCGGGATCGAAGCGTTCGGATCGCCCATCTGCGCACAGGCGATGGTGCCGCCCAGCAGGACCATTTCGGGCTTCACGCCGAAAAACGCCGGGTTCCACAGCACCAGATCGGCACGTTTACCTTCTTCGATACTGCCGATTTCATGGCTCAGACCATGCGCAATCGCCGGGTTGATCGTGTATTTGGCGATATAGCGACGAACGCGCAGATTATCGTTTTCGCCGATCTCCTCGGGTAGGCGACCGCGCTGCTTTTTCATCTTGTCCGCGGTTTGCCATGTGCGGATCAGAACCTCTCCGACACGGCCCATGGCCTGACTGTCTGACGCGATGATACTGAACGCGCCCATGTCGTGCAGAATGTCCTCGGCTGCGATCGTCTCGCGCCGAATGCGGCTTTCGGCAAAGGCCACATCCTCGGGAATGGATTTGTCGAGGTGATGGCACACCATCAGCATATCCAGATGCTCTTCGACCGTGTTCACGGTGAAGGGCCGCGTCGGGTTAGTGGATGAAGGCAGTACGTGGTTTTCGCCGCAGATCTTGATGATGTCTGGGGCATGGCCACCACCTGCGCCCTCGGTATGGAAGGCGTGGATCGTCCGGCCTTTCATGGCCGAGACGGTGTTTTCCACGAACCCGGATTCGTTCAGCGTATCGGTGTGGATCATCACCTGCACGTCCATCGCATCCGCGACTGAAAGGCAACAGTCGATGGCCGCAGGCGTGGTGCCCCAATCCTCATGCAGTTTCAGCGCACAGGCCCCGGCCTTGACCTGTTCCTCAAGTGCGGCAGGCAGCGAGGCGTTGCCTTTGCCTGCAAAGGCCAGGTTCATCGGAAAGGCGTCGGCGGCCTGCAGCATCCGCCCGATATGCCAGGGGCCGGGGGTGCAGGTGGTGGCCAGAGTGCCATGCGCAGGTCCAGTGCCGCCGCCCAACATGGTGGTCAGGCCGGAATGCAACGCATCCTCGATCTGTTGCGGGCAGATGAAGTGAATATGGCTGTCGAACCCACCTGCGGTCAGAATACGCCCCTCGCCCGCGATGGCCTCGGTGCCCGGGCCGATGATGATGTCGACGCCGGGCTGCGTATCGGGGTTGCCAGCCTTGCCGATCTTGGCGATGCGCCCGTCTTTCAGACCCACATCGGCCTTGTAGATCCCCGAGTGATCCACGATTAGCGCATTGGTAATGACCGTATCAACAGCCCCTTCGGCCCGCGTGACCTGCGATTGCCCCATCCCGTCGCGGATCACCTTGCCGCCGCCGAATTTGACCTCTTCGCCGTATAGCAAAGCATTATCGCCGGTTCCCCCGGTCGCGGCGGCGCCTGCGCGTTCTGCGGTCAGGTCGCGCTCCACTTCGATCACCAAATCCGTATCGGCCAGCCGCAGCTTGTCGCCGGTGGTGGGGCCGAACATCGCGGCATAGTCAGAGCGTTTGATTGTTGCTGGCATCAGAGCGCCCCCATCACCTTTTGATTGAACCCATAAACTCTGCGCGCACCGCCAATCGGGATCAGCGCAACCTCGCGCGATTGGCCCGGCTCGAACCGGACGGCAGTACCCGGAGCGATGTCCAGACGCAAACCATGCGCAGCAGTTCGGTCGAACTCCAACGCCGGGTTGGTTTCGGCGAAATGGTAGTGTGAGCCGACCTGAACAGGCCGGTCGCCTGTATTGGCAACCATCAGCGTGATCGCTTCGGCGTTTGCGTTCAGGGTGATTTCACCCTCAGCCGGGAAAAGCTCGCCGGGGATCATTTCGGCAACTTCACCAGTAGGGTGATTGCAACCACAGCGACCAAAGCCAGCCCCGCACCAAGGGTTGCATAGTCCGTGCCGTGGGCGTGGATATGGGTGTCGGTGTGCGCCATTGCAGGACCGGACAGGACAAGGGCGGGAAACAGCATACGGTTCATTGGAATACTCCTGAGTTATCGGATAGGGTTGTGGACGGTCACCAGCTTGGTGCCGTCGGGAAAGGTGGCCTCGACCTGAACCTCGTGGATCATCTCGGGCACGCCCTCCATGCAGTGTTCGCGGGTGATCACCTCGGCCCCGGCCTGCATCATGTCGGCGACGGACCGCCCGTCGCGCGCACCTTCGACCACCGCGTCTGTGATCAGCGCGATGGCTTCGGGGTGGTTCAGCTTGACGCCTCGGGCCAGCCGCTTGCGGGCGACTTCGGCGGCCATGGCGACCAGCAGTTTGTCTTTTTCACGGGGGGTCAGGTTCATGTCAGAGCATCCAGCATCGGGGAAGAGTGTTTTTGTTCAGCCGTCGTAGCACCGGCAGCAGCGCGCGGCGCAGCGTATGGCTGTCCGGGGCCAACAGCCGCACGGCCAGCAGATCCGGTGCGATCAGGCTGGCGCCAGCGGTTTGTGGCAGAAGGTCAAGGGTTGGGGTCAGGTGCGCCTCGGCCCTGTCGCAGGCCAGAACGATCAGCGCCATCGCCCCTGCCCCGTTGGCGATATTGGGGCGGGCGAGATGCGCCTGCAAGTCACCGGCAAAAGCCATCGCATCCAGAAAGATTGTCCGGCCGTCGCGACGAATCTCGATCCGGTCGCGCAGATGAACATCGGTCAGGGTCTCGCCCATTGCGGGTCGGCCAAAGACCAGCGGTTCGACCAGCAGGGCCGACGCCCCGGGTTCCAGATCAACAACCAGCCGCCGGTCCAGCGCGCTGCCGTCGAACAGGATGGTTTCCTGTGGCAGCCAGTTCAGCCGTCCGCCTGCTGCAACGGTCACCGCATTCCTGATCCGGCCAGTCTGCCCGGGCTGCGCCTTATAGGCGCGCTCGCAGGCCTGCGTGGTCACAGTTAGAGTGGTCTCGGCGGCCACAGCACCCGAAAACCGAAACTGGTCGCCGCCGGTGACGCCCCCGGCCGTGTTCAGCAGAACCGCATCCAGATGCGGGGAATTCGCGCGTGGAAACAAGCACTTGAATGACCCGGCCTGCCGCAAATGGTCGATCACACTGCGCCCGTTTACAGGTTTGGTGGTCAACGTCACCTCACCCACGGCACGCGGCGGGGTGTCCTGAGTATCAGGCGATATAGGAGAGAGATGAGTGATGACAGCGGCCTTCAGGGTTTGAACTTCTGGCGCTTTTTTCACCGTTTCGATGTCGAAACTCTATTCCCTTGTGCCGCTTTCAGGCCGGGCACCCCGGCAATAGCCTAATTTTTAATCCAACATCTGAGTTGCAGGTTAAAAATTAATCAGATGGCGCGATTTCGATAAGCGGTCCGGCCCGAGGGTTTGCCAATTTCGCTGCATTGCAGAATTCGTATGGGGCCTGCCGGGCACTGGGGTACCGGGGGTGTGTGACGGCTGCGCGAATTGGACCTCGATCACAACCGCCACACGAAACGCAACAACAGTTGCGGGGATCAGGTAGAAGAAGACGGCGTCTTAACGCAAGACTTCTGTGCCGCCCCGCCAGGAGGACTCTATGTCATTTCTCAAATCCACGCTTGCCGGATCGGCCGTCTTCGCCGCCATGGCAACCGCTGCGCTGTCGGCAGAAGACACGATCAAGGTCGGCGTGCTGCACTCGCTGTCGGGCACCATGGCGATCTCGGAAACCACGCTGAAAGACACCATGCTGATGTTAATCGACCAGCAAAATGCCAAGGGCGGCCTGCTGGGCAAGCAGCTTGAGGCCGTCGTGGTCGATCCCGCATCCGACTGGCCACTATTTGCGGAAAAAGCGCGTGAGTTGCTGAGCGTGCATGAGGTGGATGTGATCTTTGGCAACTGGACATCTGTCAGCCGTAAATCGGTTCTGCCCGTGATCGAGGAACTGAACGGCCTGCTGTTCTATCCGGTTCAGTATGAGGGCGAAGAATCGTCCAAGAACGTCTTCTACACCGGTGCCGCTCCCAACCAGCAGGCAATCCCTGCGACCGACTATTTCCTGGAGGAACTGGGCGTCGAGAAATTCGCTCTGCTCGGCACAGACTATGTCTACCCCAGGACCACCAACAATATTCTGGAAAGCTATCTGAAGCAGAAGGGCATCTCGGATGACGATATCTTCGTCAACTACACCCCGTTCGGCCACTCTGACTGGTCCAAGATCGTGGCGGACGTTGTCGCGCTGGGTGCGGATGGCAAGAAGGTCGGCGTAATCTCGACCATCAACGGCGACGCCAATATCGGCTTCTACAAGGAACTGGCCGCCGCGGGCGTTTCGGCGGATGACATCCCGGTCGTGGCCTTCTCGGTCGGCGAGGAAGAACTGTCGGGTCTGGATACCACCAACCTCGTGGGCCATCTGGCCGCTTGGAACTACTTCCAGTCGGCGGATACCGATGCAAACGCTGAATTCGTCGAAACATGGAAAGCCACCATGGGCGAAGACCGCGTGACCAATGACCCGATGGAGGCGCATTACATCGGCTTCAACATGTGGGTAAACGCCGCGACCGAGGCCGGATCGACCGAAGTGGATGCCGTGCGCGCCGCCATGTACGGGCAGGAATTCCCGAACCTGACCGGCGGCACCGCCGTCATGTTGCCGAACCACCACTTGGCCAAGCCGGTTCTGATCGGTGAGATTCAGGAAGACGGACAGTTTGATATCATCAGCGAAACCGACGTTGTGCCGGGTGACGCCTGGACCGACTTCCTGCCGGAATCGGCGGTTCTGGTATCGGATTGGAAAGAACTGGGTTGCGGTATGTACAACACCGAGACCGAGACCTGCGTTCAGACGCTGTCGAACTACTAAACGACACGCAAGGCGGGTGATCACGCCCGCCTTGCCCCAAGACATCTCGGGTTTCACCACATGTTACGACTATTCCTTGCGGGCCTCGCAATCCTGTGCGCCTGCCTGACCGCCAACGCGCAAGAGGGTGGTCTGCAAACGATCCTGCAAGAACATCGGGAGATCATCGCCAAAAGCTCGCGCAAGACGATCGGGCCTGCGATCGATGCGATTGCTAGCAGTGGTTTGCCGCAAGCGCAGGTGATGCTTGAGACGTGGGCCGCCAAAAACGTTTGGATGCGCAAGTCCGACGGCCTGTTCTTTGCCGGCAAAAAGGGTGAAGGGCGGTCGTATGAGCTGGCCGATTTCGACACCGGCGAAGTGGTTGGCACCTTTGAGAAATCCGACCTCAAACAACTGAAACCCAACAGCGGCATCCGCGCGATGATCGGGACAGCTCTGGTGCAGTTCCAACTGACTGACCCAGACCGCGCGCGGCGGCTGGCCGCTTTGCAATCCATCCAACGCGATCCCGAAGGCGCTTTGCTACAGCCGCTGCGCGCGTCGATTGACGATGAACCCGATGCCGACCTGAAGGCCCAGAAACAGCGGCTCGAACGGTTGCTGACGATTGGATATGACGAAGATAGCGCGGCGCGCGTGGCCGCGATTGAGGACATGTCCGGCGATCTGGGCGTCGACGTCCGTGGCGCGTTGAACCCTCTGATCGTCACGACACGACAGGCGGCAGCCGAACTTCCATCCGATGCGAATATCGCCGCCGTTTTAGAGCCGGGTTCCAGTGATTTGTCGCGCGATGAGGCCTATGACTTACTGGTCACCGGTGATCTGGCATCCCCGCGTGTGTCAACGGATGATATCCGGACCGCTCTAGCGGCCAATATCGACGGTGGCCGCGTTGGTGACATTCCGGTTGCCCAACTGAATACGGATGCCACGCGCGCCCGGGCTTATGCAGCTTTGGCTGAGGCCGGGGTCGTTCCAGCCTTGGTGACCGAGGCCGACATAGACGCGGCGCTGGCTGAACATGTGTTCTTTGATACCTACACGGAACCCTCGCCTCAAGTGACCGCGACCGCCGCGCAAGCGCTCGAACAGATCGAGCTGAAGGTCGGCCTGAACCAGACCCTTGACCTGACGCTGGACGCGATTTCTCTGGCCTCGATCTATTTCCTGGCCGCCATCGGTCTGGCCATCACCTTCGGCGTGATGGGCGTTATCAACATGGCCCATGGCGAGTTCATCATGATGGGCGCCTATACCGGCTACGTGGTGCAGCAGTTCATCCCCGACCATACGCTCTCGATCATCGTCGCCATCCCGATGGCCTTTGCCGTCACCTTCGCTATGGGCGTCGCGATGGAGCGGCTGGTGATCCGCTGGCTGTATTCGCGCCCGTTGGAGACGCTACTGGCGACCTTCGGCATTTCGATTGCGCTGCAACAGCTGGCCAAGAACATCTTCGGCACACAGGCCCGGCCTCTGACCGCGCCCGGCTGGCTGGACGGGGCGTGGGTGCTGAACGACGTGGTTTCGATCAGCTATATCCGTATCGCGATCTTCGTGCTGGCGATGATCTTTTTGGGGCTGTTCCTCTACATCATGAAGCGCACCCGGCTGGGGCTTGAGATGCGCGCGGTGACGCAAAACCCCCGCATGGCCGGGTCGATGGGCATCAATCCGGGGCGAGTGAATATGCTGACCTTCGGGCTCGGCTCCGGCATCGCCGGGATTGCAGGCGTCGCGATTGGCCTGTTTGCCAAAGTGACGTCTGATCTGGGCAGCGACTACATCGTGCAAAGCTTCATGACCGTGGTTGTCGGCGGGGTCGGCAATATCTGGGGCGCGTTGGCAGGGGCAGGCATGATTGGCTTCCTGCAAAAAGGGATCGAGTGGATGAACCCGTCAAACACCCTCGCGGCCCAAACCTACATGATCATCTTCATCATCATTTTCATCCAGTTCCGGCCAAGGGGCATCATCGCCATCAAAGGCCGCGCAGCGGGGGATTGAGCCATGGAACGCAGCTTTGTCGCCAAGAACCCCTCGGTACTGGTCTTTCTGGCCATCCTGTCGCTGTTCACTTTGGGCGTCACCGTCCTGTCCGAAGGGTTCGGGATTGGTGTGATCTCGACCAGTTTCGTCAAGACGCTGGGAAAGACCTTGTGCCTGTGCCTGATCGCTGTGGCTATGGATTTGGTCTGGGGCTTCACCGGCATCCTGTCGCTGGGCCATTTCGCCTTTTTCGGGCTGGGCGGCTATATGATCGGCATGTGGCTGATGTACGAACGCACACGCCTGATCGTGGTCGAGTCATTGTCCCAAGCCGATATCCCGCCAACGCCATCCGAGGTGGTAGACGCCATCGGCACGCAAATCTTCGGCGTCGTCGGATCGTCCGAGTTCCCACTGATCTGGGCCTTTTCGGACAGCCTGTTCCTGCAACTTATGCTGGTCGTGCTTGTACCGGGCCTGCTGGCGCTGATCTTCGGGTGGCTGGCCTTCCGCAGCCGGGTCACGGGCGTGTACCTGTCGATCCTGACCCAAGCCATGACATTGGCACTGGCTTTGTACCTGTTTCAGAACGACAGCGGCTTGCGTGGCAACAATGGCTTGTCGGGCTTGCAGAACCTACCGGGTGTCACCGCCTCGCAGGACGTGGTGTCGATCTGGTTCCTCTGGGCCTCGGCGCTGGCCCTGGGGCTAGGCTATGTGCTGTCCGCGTGGATCGTATCGGGCAAATTCGGCTCGGTCATCCGTGGCATTCGCGACAACGAGGCGCGGGTGCGATTCCTTGGCTACTCGGTCGAGGTCTATAAGCTCGCCGTCTTCACACTAACCGCCTGCATCGCGGCCATCGCGGGGGCGCTTTATTACCCGCAGGCGGGCATTATCAACCCCGAGGAAATGGCCCCCATCGCCTCGATCTACCTCGCCGTCTGGGTCGCCATCGGCGGGCGCGGGCGTCTATATGGCGCGGTCATTGGCGCAGCCTTTGTCAGCCTGCTCAGCACATGGTTCACCGGCGGGCAGGCCCCGGACATCCCGCTGGGCTTCTACACGATCAAGTGGGTCGACTGGTGGCAAGTGCTGCTGGGCGTGTCCTTTGTGCTCGTCACGCTGTTCGCCCCCAGGGGGATCGGAGGGCTGTTCGACCTCTGGACCAACCGCCGCGCACCACAGCGCCACGGCGCGGCACTCGGGCCTGATGACGGCGCGTTGCGTGAAAAGGAGGCCACGGAATGAGCACTCTGCTAGAAGTCAGCGGCGTGTCGGTCACCTTCGACGGGTTCCGCGCCATCAACAACCTGTCTTTCCAGATCGGCAGCGCGGAACTGCGCGCCGTGATCGGGCCGAACGGGGCGGGCAAGACCACCTTCATGGACATCGTCACCGGCAAGACACGCCCCGACGAAGGCCGTGTGATCTGGGGTGATAAATCTGTATCGCTGCTGCGTATGAGCGAGGCCAAGATCGCGCAGGCCGGGATTGGGCGTAAGTTTCAGAAACCCACGGTGTTCGAGGACCAGAGCGTGCAGGAAAACCTGCTGATGGCACTGAAGAACAAGCGTGGCTGGCTGGGCGTGCTGTTTTATCGGCCTTCGGCTGGCGACCTTGAAATGGTCGAACAACTGGCGGTCGAAATCGGCTTGAAGGATGAACTGACCCGCAAATCCGGCGAACTCAGCCACGGGCAAAAGCAATGGCTGGAGATCGGTATGTTGCTGGCGCAGGAGCCGCGTTTGTTGCTGGTTGATGAACCCGCCGCCGGAATGACCCCGCAGGAACGGGAACACACGACCGATCTGCTGGTACAGGCGGCCAAGACCCGCGCCGTCGTTGTGGTCGAGCATGATATGGAGTTCGTCCGGCGCCTGAACTGCAAGGTCACAGTCCTGCATGAAGGCTCGGTTCTGGCTGAGGGCTCGCTGGATCATGTCACATCAAATCAGGACGTCATCGACGT
Organism: Ruegeria sp. AL1; assembly: GCF_056540905.1. Lineage (NCBI taxonomy): Bacteria > Pseudomonadati > Pseudomonadota > Alphaproteobacteria > Rhodobacterales > Roseobacteraceae > Ruegeria > Ruegeria sp. AL1. Next base: position 25,655 of record NZ_JBQFXP010000011.1, on the reverse strand, counting down.
CTATCTGGGGCGTTAGGCAATGCTGAAACTGACCGATCTGACCCTGCATTACGGGCATTCGCAAATCCTCTATGGCATCTCGATGGAGGCTGCGCAGGGCGAGGTGACCTGTGTTATGGGCACCAATGGCGTGGGAAAAACCAGCCTGATCAAGGCGATCTCGGGCACACATCCCCGCTCGGGCGGCGAGGTGCAGTTGAACGATGAAGACCTTCCCCCGCTACCCGCGCACAAGATGGCTTGGAAAGGTGTCGCTTATGTCCCCCAAGGACGTGAGATTTTCCCTCTGCTGACCGTACGCGAAAACCTTGAGACCGGGTTTGCTTGCCTGCCCACTGACGAACACTTCATACCAGACGAGATTTTCGAGCTGTTCCCGGTTCTCAAACAGATGCAGAACCGACGGGGCGGAGACCTGTCGGGCGGTCAGCAACAGCAACTGGCCATCGCGCGGGCCTTGATCACCAAGCCCAGTTTGCTTCTGCTGGACGAACCAACCGAAGGTATCCAACCCAATATCATCCAACAGATTGGAGAGGTCATCCGCCATCTCAGAACCAAAGGCGAAATGGCCATTGTGCTGGTCGAACAGTATTTCGATTTTGCTTACGATCTGGCCGACCAATTCGTGGTGTTACGGCGCGGCGAAATCCTGATGCAGGGGCGCAAGGCTGACCTGTCACGCGATCAGGTGCTGCAAGGCGTCACGGTGTAACGCGAAAGGGCCGCCGGTTCGCAGTACCGACGGCCCTTCCTGCTCGACCGCTGCGTTCATTCGATGAACGTGCGCGCCAAACGGTCCCGCAACGGCTGCGCCAGATAGCTCAACGCGGTGCGTTCGCCGGTGTTGACGAACAGATCGGCGGGCATCCCGGGCACCAGTTCCAGCGCGGCGACCTGCTCGGGCTGCGCCTGATCCAGCTTGACCTGCGCCAGATAGTAAGGCTCACCGGTGCGGTCATCCTCAAGACTGTCGGCCGAGATATCGGTGATCTTGCCTGTGGCCTCGGGCACTTCGCCCTGATCGAAGGCGGACAGGCGCACGCGGGTCGACTGACCGACATAGAGTTTTTCGATATCGGCAGTGTTGACCCGTGCTTCGACCACCAGCGGCTGATCGGCCGGGACGATATCCAGAATGGCCTCGCCCGGGCGCACCACTCCGCCTGCGGTAAAGACGGTCATGCCAACCACGCGCCCGCTGACCGGGGCCGTCACTGCCACGCGCTTGCGACGCTCGGAGGCTCCGACATATTGCGGCTCGAGCGTGGCCAGCAGCGCCTCGACCTGCGCCAGCTCGCTGGAAACGGCCTCGGCGCGCTGCGTCTCCTGCCCGATGCTGGCCAGCTTCAGCTCGCTGATCTGGTTACGGGCCTGCGCTGCCTGCGTGGTCAGCGAAGCATCCACACCGATCAAACGCTCGATCTCGACGCGGCGACTGTTCACACGGTTCGCCGCAACCAATCCCTTGGCTTGCAGGGTCTCCAGGTTGCCAAGCTCTTCGCGCGTAATGTCCATCTGGCGCGCATTGGCCTGCCGCTGAGACGTCAGACCCTGAATCTGCTCTTCCAGATTGGCAATTTGCTGGTCCAGCAGGTTGCGCTCGGCCGCGCGCGTGCGGATTTCGGCGTCAAACAACAGCTTCTGGGTTCGGAAAGCGTCATCCCAGTCGCGGCTGTCCATCTGAACCCGCAACATGTCGGCCACATCCGCGCGCTCAAAGCGGTCTTCGCCCCGGATTTGCGACACCAGCCGAGCCCGGCGCACGGTTAGTTCACCCAGTTGGCTTTTAATCACGTCCAGATTGACGTCCAGATCGGTGCTGTCGAGTTCGACCAGCGTCTGCCCTGCTTCGACCAGATCGCCATCCGCGACCAGAATTGTGCTGACGATCCCGCCGTCCAGATGTTCAACCGTCTTGCGGTTGCCTTCCACCACAAACGAGGCTGGCGCAACCACCGCACCGTCCAGTTTGGAGGACGCCGCCCAGTAGACGGTACCGCCCACGAAACTGGTGACGATCATCAGGCCCAGGAAGACAAAGCCCTTGATGCCTGATCCCGAAACCGTTGGTTCGACCCGGTTGAAATCTTCCAGACGCAGAACGCTTTGATCGGGTTTGTTGTAAACGGCCGGTGTCATTGGGCTGCTCCTTTCTGTGCTTGGGGCTGCGCATCATGTGTGGCGATCTGGGGCTTGTTCTGTGCAGGCAGGCCGGTTTGACGAGGGCGCAGAATGTCCTCTTTGTTTCCGAACCCGGTCTGCGTGCCCTTGTTGAGAGTGAGAACCTTGTTCACGGCCTCCAGCGTGCTGGGGCGATGGGTCATCACAAAGGTAATGGCCCCGCGCGCACTGGCCGCCCGGATGGCATTCCGCAACGCCAGTTCACCTTGAGAATCCAGATCCGAATTCGGCTCGTCCAGAACCAGAATGAACGGGTCGCGATACAACGCGCGGGCAAGCGCAATGCGCTGGCGTTGACCGCCCGACAGGTGAAAGCCGTTGCCAAGCTGTGTGTCATACCCGTCCGGCAAGTCGCTGATCAGGCCATGAACATCGGCGGTGACGGCGGCCTCAAAAACCTTGGCATCGTCGATCGAAGTGGCAAAACGTGCGATATTCTCGCGAATGGTGCCATCGAACAGCTGAACGTCCTGTGGCAGGTATCCAACCATCTGGCCCAGATCCTGAGGGTCCCACTTGGCCATCGGTGTGCCATCCAACCGGATCGCGCCGCGTTGCGGTGTCCAGATACCGGCCAGCATCTTGGCCAGCGTGGTCTTGCCTGATCCGCTGTGACCGATCACGGCAACCACATCCCCTGCCGTCAGGGCAAACTCGATCCCGCCGATGGTCGCGTTGCGCGCCAGCGGCGGCCCGGCCTGCGTGATCACCGTATTCATCGAAAACTGCGGATGCGGCAGCGCCAGACGCTTGGGTTGCGTAGGGAAGGCCTCGTCCAGCGCCCGCAGGTTCTTGTAAGACCCGCGCGCCGCCAGAAAACCGCGCCATTGACCGATCAGCTGGTCAATCGGGGCCAGAGCACGGGCCAGCACGATCGTCGCGGCGATCATCACCCCGGCGGTGGCCTGTCCGGTGATGGCCAGCGCCGCCCCCAGACCCAGCATTCCCGATTGCAGCGCCATACGGATCGTCTTGGACATCACCGAAAAGCTCGCGATGCGATCGGACACGCGGGTTTTCAGGTGATGGGCATCTTGTTGCAGAGCTGTCCAGCGCCGGGCGAGATCACCATTCATCCCCATTGCCTGGACAAGCTCTGCATTCTGCTCACTCGCGGTGAACAAAGCGTCGGACCTGCTGCGCGCGCGGGATGCATCCTGCATGACGCCAGCGGCGCGCGAATTGTTGATCAGGGCCAGAATTGTAAGAATCAGCGCACCGGCAAGGCCAAGGGCGCCAAGAAAGGGGTGCAGCATGTAGAGCACCGCCAGATAAATCGGAATCCACGGCGCGTCGAAAAACGCAATCAGCGTGGGACCCGAGATAAAGTCGCGCAACCCGGTGATGTCTGCGGCGGGATTGTCGCCCGCGGCGGATTTGCCGTGCAGGCGGCTCTGGATCGAGGCCTTCAGCAACGGAGCGCCGATCTTAAGCTCAAACCGGGCACCAAGACGGTTCAGGATACGGACCCGCATCAGGTCCAGCAGACCCGAGACGATGAACACGCCACCCAGCAACAGCGTCAGGGCGATCAGGGTGTCCATGTTCTGGCTGGTCAGCACGCGGTCATAGACCTGCAACATATAAAGTGGACCGGCGAGCATGAGAAGGTTGAGAACAAGGCTGAAAAAGCCGATTGCGAAAAAGCCGCCTCGTAGCGAGGCCCAGGCTGTTTTGACGGATGATTTTTTCTGAAACATGACGGTGATCTCTTTTCAGGGTGAAAGGGTGGCGACCTGCGCCGCCACCCCGTTGGTCTTTGATCAGGCGATGAAGTCGTCGTCCTGGCTCAGGTCGCTTGCGTTCACGCCTTCCAGACGGACCGAGGACCCGATGCTGGCGAAGCTCACGACTGCGTCTGCGCCGTCCTGTGCGACATTGACGACACCATCGAAGTCGGGGCCAAAGTCACCCAGTTCGATGCGGTCAGCACCTACTTCGAAGTCCTGAATGACGTCGTTGCCGAACCGACCTTCAAAGACGAAGGTGTCGTTGCCTGCGCCACCGATCAGGATGTCGTCGCCGCCGCCACCGTTCAGGACGTCATCGCCACCCTGACCGTTCAGCGTGTTGGCGTTGTCGTCGCCGATCAGGATGTCGCCGGCAGTGGCACTGCCCGACACGTTCTCGAACCCGGACAGGACGTTGTTGCCAGCGCCGCCCGTTGCCGCGAAGTCATCGCCGCTGGCGATCTGCTCGCCGGATGCGAAGGCTTCGAACTGCTCGGCCGAGACCTGATTGTTCAGATCGACCACAACACCGTTCGGGGCTGCCGAGAACAGAGCGGTATCGATCCCTTCACCACCGGCCAGGAAGTCGTTCCCTGCAAAGCCGTGGATGACATCGTTGCCCGTGCCACCTTCGATGACGTTGACTTCGTTGTTGCCGAAGAGCCCGTCGTTGAAGTCCGACCCGACGATGTTCTCGACATCATCGATCTCGGCCAGGATCGCGTCTTCGGGAACCGGAGTTCCGAGAACGCCCGGAGGTGCTGTCAGCACGCCACCGCTCTGGCTGGGGGTACCCACGGCACCGGCAGAGTTCACATCGAGATCAACAATGACGCCGTTTAACGGACCGAAGATGTTCGGATCGCTGGCTTCGACATCCGAGAAGTCGACTGTGTCGATCCCTTCGCCGCCATCGATCGTATCCAGACCATCCGAGATCAGCGTGTCGTTGCCCGCACCACCGATCAGGACGTCAGCACCACCCTCACCGCGCAGCACATCGTCGCCATTCTGACCGTTCAGAACGTTGACACCCGAGTTGCCAGACAGAACGTCGTTACCGCCGTTCGGGCTGTTCAGGTTGTTCGAGCCGTTGATATTCTCGAAACCGAACACCTGATCCAGGGTCGCGCCTTCCGGTGCGTTGACCGAAGCAACACCGTTGCCCTCTTCATCCAGGTCCAGAACAACGCCCGGCCCTGCGGTGAACAGCGCGGTGTCCGTGCCTTCACCACCGATGATGACATCCGCACCACCGAACGAGTGGATCGCATCGTTCCCGGCACCGCCGTCGAGGATGTTGAACTCGTTGTTGCCCAGGATAAGGTCATCGCCGCTGGAGCCGATCACGTTTTCAAAGTCATCGACTTCGGCAACGATCACACCGTTCTGGATGATGGCTCCGTCCTGCGGACCCTCATCGCCGGTGCCAGCCGGGTTCGGAGACGGGGTGCTGAGGTCCAGATCAATGGTGACACCGTTGAAAGCGGACAGGTCAACCGTGTCGCTGTCATCGGAACCCACAACACGCTCGATCGAGCTGAGGATGTCGGTCTCGATCTGGTTGTCGATCACATCTTCACCGATCACACCGGTTCCGCCTGTGGCACTGGTGTCCAGCGTCGCACCGGCATCGACCAGCGTGTCCTGAACCACCGGACCGTTCTGGCCAGCAGGTGCATTGTGCAGGTGGATGGCCGAGACAACACCCGGGATCGGCGTCAGCAGATCAGCTTCGTTCAGGCCGGTGACGCTCAGTTCGCTGGAATAGGTGACTTCACCGGTCTCCAGGTTCTGAACAACTGTTGCCGTCGCGAAACCGGTGGCTTCACTGTCGGACAGCGGTCCGGGTTCCTGCGCCGCATCCAGCGGACCCGCCAGAGTGATCGTGCGGATACCATCCTCGGTCACGTCGCTCTGAACCAGCAACTGCCCACGGATCTCACCAGCCGGGAAGTCAGCAGTATGGATGTTGAAGTACAGGTTCTCGGCAGCAGCCTGTTCGACGAACGCGGCACCGTCTGCGATGGCAGAACCGAACTGACCGGGGTTCGAGACAGACGCGTTGACAACGCTGACGTTGAACCCGGTGTCACGCACTGCAGTACCGTTGCCATTGGCATCCAGATTGACAGTTACGGCAACATCCAGATCCGAGAAATCTGCAGTGTCAAAACCTTCACCACCTTCGATGAAGTCGTTTCCAAGGCCACCAACGATCACGTTGTCCCCGTCTCCGGCGATCAGAACGTCATCCCCGGCACCGCCGTCGATGACACCGTTGATCTGACCGAGGTCTACAACGATGTCATCTCCGGCACCCAGCAACACATTACCATTTACCACACCTTCGTCATCGTTAACGAATGTCACTGAGCCTGCCTCGGTCGCGTCGATGGCATTGACTTGACCCGAGATTTCACCCTCGTTGACGATTGCGCCCAAGATGTTCAGGCCACCATCAACGCGGATACCCGCTGCGGCGTCGCTGTCTTCCGACCCTGCGATTACGCCGCTGTTCTGTACCAGACCGGCAAAGCTTGCGTCTTCCACATTGCTGAACAGACGCAGGCCATCGCCCACCTGATTACCCTCTGTCGCGTCGCCGCGACCCTGGAAGGTCCCTTCATTGAAGATCGCGGCTGACACCACGTCTCCGTCCACGTCTCCGGTTTGCAGCGATACGGCAGAGCCGTTGTTGCCAAAACCTGCATCGACCAGACCAGTGTTGGTGAAGGTATAGTTGTCGGCGGTTCCGTCCGCGTAGACGGTGCCATTGCGCTGATCGCCAGTACCCAGAATGTCACCTTCGTTGCGTACATCCAGACCAAAGCCATCGATGTTCACCGCACGACTGTCCGAAGTCACGGTGCCGGTGTTTACAAACGAGCCACCCGAATGGTCTCCGGTGCCGAAGTAGACGCCGTTCTGGATACCTGCAATCAGGCCCGCGTTGGTCAACGTGCCCTGGAAGTTCACGCCGTTGACGACACGCACACCAGCGACGGTGCCATTTGCACCTTCGGACAGAATTGTGCCCGTGTTGGTGATGGTGGCATCGGTTGTGCCTTCGTTGCCGACATTGCCAATCCGCACGCCGTCGCCAGCGAGGTTGTCCGCAGCGCCTGCGTTGCCGCGGCCCAGGATGATGCCGTCATTTTCCAGCGAGAAGGTGTTCGCGCCGTCCTCGGCACTGCCGATCTCGGCACCAAAGCCCGAGCCCTGATTGCCTTCGCCTGCATCGATCAGACCGTTGGCCAGGTTGCGCACCGAGAAGTCGTCGGCGGTGCCATCGGCATAGACTGTACCGTTGCGCTGATCATCGGTGCCCAGAATGGTGCCGCCATTGACCAGATCAACCCCGGTTCCGTCGATGTTCACAGCGCGGCTGCCCGACTGGATGGTTCCAAAGTTGAAAACGTCCAGATCGTGTTCGCCCTCACCGATATACAGACCGTTGCGAACGCCTTCGATCACACCGGTCGAGGTGTTCAGGATACGACCTTCGGAGTTTGCGCCGTCCGCGATGCGGATACCGCCTGCAGTACCTTGATCGCTTTCGGACGAGATCAAGCCGCTGTTGGTCAGATCAACCTCGTTGACGACGCCTTCGGCACCATCATCAAAGCGAACCCCATCACCTGCGCCGGGGGTGTTCGATGCTTCCTGACCACGACCCTGAATGGTCGCGCCAAAGCCATTGAACAATGTGTTCGATACGCGATCGTTGAGTTCATCACCAACCTGGAACGAGACGCCCGCGCCCGAATTGCCTTCGCCCGCGTCGATGGTGCCGCCCGAAAAGTTCGAGATGCTGACATCTTCAGCAGTCGAGTTGGTGTAGATCGTTCCGTTGCGCTGGTCGCCGGTGCCGATGATGTCGCCAAAGTTGCGAACGCTTACACCTTCGCCCTGAATGTCAACCGCACGGCTGTCGGAAGAGATCACGCCACCGCGGAAGTTGTCGAGGGTGCCTGAACTGCCCGCGCCCGCAAACTGGACGCCGTTGAACTCGCCTGCAATCTCACCAAAGTTGCGGATATCCGCGCTGCCGGTCACCTGAATCCCGGTTGCCAGTGCGTCCGGGCCCGAGTTCGCCTCGATGCTGCCCGTGCGGAAGTTAAAGACCTGTGCGTTTTCACCTTCAACCGAAACAGCCGCCACAGCGTTGTTGGTGGTGATCTGACCAAAGTTCAGAAGACGCGCAAAATCATTGTCCAGCACGAAAGCCGGTGTGTTGTCGACAACAGTGTTCTGAAAAAAACCGTTGTTGAGTGTCTGTCCGTCACGGACAGTCTCTTGGGCCAGTGACGAGGTCGTCAGCAATCTGGCGCGCAAGGATGCGAGGAAGTCGGAAAGCATTGGGATCTCCTAGGTTGCGTTTTGTCAGGCGGAGGTCCAACCGGAGAACCGGCTGTCCGCTGTCTCAACAAGTGCGGACCAGCCCATCTTTTTGAAATTCTTCCTTTGAATGGGGCATATAACCAAAGCGAATAATCACGTGGATCGCGAGGTTTGGAAAAAATTTATGAATAATTTACAAAAGCTTACGTGAAAACTTCGAAAGCCGCGTTCTATTCTCTGACGCGGATTCACGTAAAAGTGGGTGAACGTGACCGTATTGCGCGCAAAAATGCCGAAGCAGAACACCGTGCCCAGCCAGCGATCTGTGTTTCAGTTGTCAGTGGAGACGGTCTTCTTGCCCAGATTCGCATTGCGCGACGCCATGGTGCCCCGGGGCGGGTCCAAACAGATTTGTTTGCCCATGGCTTCGATGACTTCAGGGTTAGGGTATTGTGGTCGCGTCAGCGCACCCAGTTCCCGCATGTTGCCCTTGTCATCAAAGGGCAAAAAGCTCAGGCCAAAGCCATCGCGCTTGAATTGTTCAGCAGCAATCGCGTTGACCATGGTGCAGGCGTCGCTTTGCGCAACATATCTGCAGACAGTTTCAAACCGCGCCGTCGAAACATCGATGCCGGTTTCCTCGGCCACCATGTCGGACGGCTCTGGCAGGTCGCGTTCCAGGTCGTACCCAAACGAGATGGGAAACCGGATCAATTGGTCGGCCGGCACTTCATGGGCCCAGATACTGGATTTTTTGCTAAGCGGATGACCTGTGCGTACCCCAAGATACAAAGGCTCGAGCCACAGCGACGTGAAATCCATCGGCCGTTTTGAACCGCGATAAATCTGATTGAAGCTTTTGCGAGCGATAAAGGCAATATCAACCGACCGGTCTTCGACCATCTTGGCCAGGGCCACGGGATACTCCTCGACGATGATGATCTTGCGGTCCGGCACGGCCATTGAAAAAAGGTCCCGGAAATACAGCGACAGATAGGCCGCCAGAGTCGGTGTCATCCCCAGGCGAATGGGCGGCAGTTCAGTCGTTTGATGTCGCCGGGCCAGATCGCTGATGTTGTCCACAAGCTCGACGATCTGCCCTGCACGAGCCACCATTTCTTGTCCGAAGGGCGTGAGCGTCACACCATCCCGGCTACGATCAAAGATCGGCACACCCAGTTCGGCCTCCAGCTTTTTGATCTGGTTGGACAGGGCAGGCTGACTGACGGCAGCGGCCTGAGAGGCGCGGGTAAAATTTTGATGTTCGGCAACGGCCAAAACATATTGAAGATCACGTAAATTCATCTGTTTAACTTAACTCGTAGGCCGTGGCTGGTGAGATGTCCCGAAAACGGCCCTTCGGAATGGGATCGCTGAAATCCTGCCCCCCTGAACACGTCTTAGCAACACGCATCGCCCGATTTCCCGGATTCGTGAGCGATTGTGCACAGGATTCATTTGATCTGCCCCGGCCTCCTTTGTTGGCCCACTGCAGATAAATGAAGAACGACCAAATACGAGGGTCTTACTGACCTGATAAGGAATTTAAGGTGTTTGTGACAGGGTCAGCACCGGCGAGGCGCGCAGAACCTCGAACATGTCGCTTTCCCCGCCTGAAGAATAGTGCACGGTCAAAGCCTGCGTATTCTGAAAGTGCTCAAAATAGCGGAAACTCAGGCGATCCAGCGCCTCGATACTCTGACATTGGATCATATATTCCGCCTGAAAACGGGTGCCCGATCCGTTCGTCGCCTTGAAGACACCGGTGGATTGCCCAAAGGTGTCCCCGGTCAGCGCGACATTGGCTGACGCGGTCATACACCCGGCTTCGGACGGCGGCACGAATAAAGTCAACGGATCTGACAAGCGCGACATGGCTGTGGCGACCTGATCACGTTGTTCCCCGCTTTCCGACTCACCGGCCGCGCCCATGATGTCAGCGCTGGGAACCTCGAGAACCAAAAGGAATTCTGACCCCGACACGGATATGGTCAGACGCGCCGCACCTGCCGCTTGGGCACTGTCGGCCTGAGCCGCTTGAACCAATAGCGCAGCAGGCAAGAGCAAAATGGCAATCGCCACGCGTTTCATAATACTCACCAAAAATCACACAAATCTGGTTGGGCATTTTAATAAAACTGTGACTTTTCGCAATAAACAAGGCGTGGTCCCGAACCCCCCAATTATAGCGGGGTAACAGGGAGTAAAATTCCCGACTATAAAAGTCAGGTTGACATTGCTGACTATTTCTATCAGTTATTCGCGCATCCACATCCCGACACATGTCGGAGACGAATCCTGATTTTACCTGTGAGATCAAACCTATGACCAGATTCCTTGCCGCAACCAGCTTGTTTGGATTGTGCATCGCACCTGCGGCCCTTGCCGAAACGGACACAAAAGGCGAAGTCCTGAACACTTACGCAAATATCGCCGAAGCCAAGTTTGAAGACAGCTTGATTGCCGCAAAAACCCTTGGTGCGGCGGTCGACGCCCTGATAGCGGACCCGTCTGACGCGACATTAAATGCCGCGCGTTCCGCATGGGTTGCGGCGCGGGTTCCGTATCAGCAGACCGAGGTGTATCGCTTTGGCAATGCCATCGTCGATGATTGGGAAGGGAAGGTAAACGCCTGGCCTCTGGACGAAGGGTTGATTGACTATGTCGACGCCTCCTATGGCGGTCCGACGGACGAAAACGAATTCGCCGCCCTGAACGTCATTGCAAACCCCAGCTTCCAGTTGTCAGGCCAGACAATCGAAGCTCGTGACATCACACCCGACCTGCTGGCCAATACGCTGCACGAAGCCGACGGCATCGAAGCCAACGTTGCCACCGGGTACCATGCGATTGAATTTCTGCTTTGGGGTCAGGACCTGAACGGTCATGGCCCGGGCGCTGGCAATCGCCCGTGGACAGACTACGCACAAGGCTCGGCTTGTACCGGCGGCAATTGCGACCGTCGCGCACAATATCTGAGCGCGGTCACTGACCTGCTGATCAGCGATCTGGACTGGATGACGGCCCAATGGCAGGACGGCGGTGCGGCCCGTTTGGAATTGCTGAAAAACGAAGACGCGGGCGTCAGCGCCATTCTGACCGGCATGGGTTCGCTGTCATATGGCGAACAGGCTGGTGAGCGGATGCGATTGGGTCTAATGCTGAACGACCCCGAGGAAGAGCATGATTGCTTCTCGGACAATACCCATAACAGCCACTATTACGACGGTCTGGGCATTCAGAATGTCTATCTTGGAAGCTACACCCGAATCGATGGGACGCCAGTCGGCGGAGCCTCGCTGTCCGATCTGGTTGCCGCAACGGACCCGGCGCTGGACGCCGAGATGAAGGCCAAGCTCGCCACCACCATGCTGGCCTTGGGCCGGATCAAATCGACGGCTGAGGCCGGGTTTGCCTATGATCAGATGCTGGAACAAGGCAACGCAGGCGGAGAGGCGTTGATCATGGGCGGCGTGAATGGCCTGATCGACCAGACAAAGACCATCGAACGTGTCGTCACAACGCTGAACCTGGGCCAGCTCGACTTTGAAGGGTCAGACAGTCTGGATAACCCGGACGCGGTTTTCCAGTGAGTCCAATTGTGCGAGGCGGCAGATCTTTGCCGCCTCTCGGGATTTTGAAGACGGACAGACAGTTTGCCGCAAGACAGCCCATATTATCCTGATTATTATTGTCAGATAACCAGCAGAAAAGCACCTACACCATGATTGTCTGTCATTGCACCCATATCTCGGACACGGATATCCGCGCCGCGATTGACTGGATGCGAACGTCGGATCCCGACACGATCATCACACCGGGCAAGATATATCATGCCCTCGGAAAATCGGCGGACTGCGGCGGATGCATGCCTCTTTTCCTAGACACAATGCGCATGAGCGATAATCTGGAAGTCCCCATGCAGCTCCGTGCGTTGCGCACCGGAGTATCACAGGAGAATGCAGATGAAGGGCGATCCCAAAGTCATAGAATACCTCAACAAATCCCTGCGGCATGAGCTGACGGCAGTCAGCCAGTATTGGCTGCACTACCGCCTGCAGGAAGATTGGGGCTTGGGCCATATGGCCAAGAAAAGCCGCGAGGAAAGCATCGAAGAGATGGGGCATGCAGACAAGCTGATCGAGCGGATCATCTTTCTGGAAGGTCACCCCAACCTGCAAAAACTGGACCCTCTGCGGATCGGTCAAAACCCGAAGGAAACTCTGGAATGTGATCTGGCCGCCGAAAATGACGCACGCGCCCTTTATGTCGAGGCGCGAGAATACTGCCGCGAGGCGGGGGACTATGTGACCATGTCCCTGTTTGAAGAACTGATCAGCGACGAAGAAGGTCACATCGACTTTCTCGAAACGCAGCTTGATCTGTACGAGAGGATTGGCGAAGCCAACTATGCGCATCTCAACGCATCGAAAATGGACGAAGGCGAATAGCCTGCACCTGTTACCGGTGGTCGCTTTGGCGGCCACCCCATCCCTGGCCCAGGAGCTGCGGGATATTCACCTCAACACAACGCCCAGAACCGCCGAAGAACTCGCCCGGATCGAGGCCGCGACCGCGGTCCCGACCGATTTCATCGCGTCGCAGAAACACGAAGAACTCAGCGCCGGGGCCGCGACTGTACGGGCACGTACGGATGCGGATGCGTTTTCGCAGCCCTCGGGTAATCTCAGCTTTGAACAAGAGCTGGATTTCAAGGTCGGCAACGGGCTGTTCAAGAAGATATGGATTTCGACCCCGTCATCGACATTGGCGTCCGACGGCTTGGGCCCTTTGTTCAATGCGCGCTCTTGCCAGCGCTGCCATATAAAGGACGGGCGCGGTCATACGCCAAATGGGCCGGATGACAACGCCATCTCGATGTTCCTGCGTGTCTCGGTCCCGGGCGACCCGGATGACGCACCGGCCGCAATCGAAGGCTATCTGGCCACCCTGCCCGATCCGACCTATGGCGGGCAGTTGCAGGATTTCGGGCTGCCCGGCCATCCCGCCGAATACCGGCTGGACATTACGTATACGGAAATCCCGGTCGCCCTGTCCGATGGTGAGACGGCGTCGCTGCGACAACCCGATTATCAGGCCGCCGATCTGGGGTATGGGCCGTTGCATCCCGAGGCGATGCTAAGCCCTCGTGTTGCGCCGCAGATGATCGGCCTGGGCTTGCTCGAGACGATCCCGGCGCAGGACATTCTGGCCAATGCGGACCCAGGGGACAGCAATGGCGACGGTATCTCGGGCCGGGCCAATATCGTCTGGTCGACCGAGTTTGACGCCCCCATGTTGGGCCGGTTCGGACATAAGGCCGGAATGCCCACGGTCATGGAACAATCGGCTGCTGCCTTTGCCGGTGACATCGGAATATCAAGCCCGCTTTTCCCGCGCCCCTATGGAGATTGCACCCACGAACAGGCAAGTTGCGTGCAAGCCCCACATGGGGATACCGACATTCGCAGGCATGAAATCGATCAGACCGGCATGGACCTTGTCGCCTTTTACAGCCGCAATCTGGGTGTGCCTGCGCGGCGCGATGTCGATGACGCGCAGGTGCTGCGGGGCAAACAGGTGTTTCATGACGCCGGATGCGCGTCTTGCCACACACCAGCCCATGTCACCCATCGTATGGACGACCGTCCCGAGCATAGTTTTCAGTTGATCTGGCCCTATACCGATCTGTTGCTGCACGACATGGGCGACGGTCTGGCCGACCACCGCCCCGAGGCGCGTGCAACGGGTCATGAATGGCGCACCCCGCCTCTATGGGGTATCGGATTGACCGAGCGCGTGTCGGGTCACACACAATTCCTGCACGACGGTCGCGCGCGAAACCTGCTTGAGGCAATCCTGTGGCATGGCGGCGAGGCAGAATCAGCCCGCGATCAGGTTGTCTCAATGCCAAAGGCGGACCGCGACGCCCTGATCCGATTTCTGGAAAGCTTGTGATGCGCTGGAAGACCCTCTTGTCCGCTTTGGTATTCCCAGTGGTCTTGTGGGCGCAGGACCGTGGATCAATTCAGGCCGAGATTGCGCAAAGTCACATTCTGCCCCGGTTCGGCACATTGTCCGACGCGGCCACAAGCCTTGCAGCTCAAGCCCAAGCAGACTGCGCGCCGTCCGACAGCTTGCGCACCACCTATGGAGCCGCATTTGACGCGTGGATTTCTGCCAGCCATCTGCGCTTTGGCCCCACGGAAACCGATGACCGGGCCTTTGCTCTCGCTTTCTGGCCTGACACCAAAGGGTTCACCCCCAAAACCCTGTCGCGGTTGATCACCGATGCGGATCAAGTGGTTGCCGACCCGGACGCCTTTGCCCAGATTTCCATCGCCGGACGCGGGTTCTTTGCACTGGAGCGGATGCTGTATGATCCGGCCTTTCAGGATCAGGGTGGTGCGGCGTATCGGTGTGCTCTGATTCAAGCCATCACAACAGACATCGCCCGCAATGCGGACGCCATTTCATCCGATTGGGCCGGATACGCAGCGACCTTTACGCATCCAAGTGAAGACGGCCCTTACCGTTCAGAAGACGAGGCGTTGCAAGAACTGTTCAAGGCCCTGACAACGGGTCTGCAACTCACCGCAGATACCCGTTTGGGCCGTCCGCTTGGCACCTTCGACCGCCCCCGCCCCAACCGGGCCGAGGCGCGCCGATCCGGTAGATCTCTGCGCCATATCGAATTGTCGCTGATCGCGCTGCAGGATCTCGCGGCGCGTTTGTCCGGCGACTACCCCGACATTGCCGCCGAACTGGATGCAGCCTTTGCCAGGGCCATAAGCCGCGCCCGGGCACTTGACGATCCGGCGCTGGCGGGTGTTGCGTCCCCTCAGGGACGTTTTCGGATCGAAGCCCTGCAGCAATCGATCAACGACATCCGCACCATAACGACATCGGAACTGGGCCCGACGCTTGGCATAAGCGCTGGCTTCAATTCCCTGGACGGAGACTAAATGATGCCCACGCGCCGCCAATTTCTGGCCGGGCTGACGGCCACCAGCTTTGCACCTCAGACTGGCTGGGCTGCGACGGGCGCACCTGCTTATCTGGCCGCCGCCCAGTTTCCGGACGGAACCTACCGGCTGGCCGGGCTGAACGGGCAAGGCACTGTTCTGTTCTCGCGGCCTTTGCCCGATCGCGGCCACGCCGCCGCTGCGCATCCGCACAAACCCCACGCAGTCGCCTTTGCCCGTCGTCCCGGCACCTTCGCGATGGTGATCGATTGCGCCAGCGGACGAGAACTGGCTCGGCTGCGCGCCCCGGAAGGACGGCACTTTTATGGGCATGGTTTGTATTCGCCCGACGGCCATCAGTTCCTGACAACCGAAAACGACTATGAGGCAGCCACGGGCATCATCGGCATCTGGGACGCAAAAAGCTATGCCCGGGTGGGCGAAATCCCGTCCGGTGGCATAGGCCCTCATGACATGCACCTGATGCCCGACGGCAATGCTATGGTCGTTGCCAATGGCGGCATCGAAACCCATCCCGATTCAGGCCGCACAAAGCTGAACCTACCTTGGATGCAGCCCAATCTGACATATCTTGACCTGTCAGGCACCATCCTGGAACAGGTTCATTTGCCGGGCAGGCTGCACAAAAACTCGATCCGCCATCTGGATGTGCGGGCGGACGGGCTGGTGGCTTTCGCCATGCAATGGCAGGGCGATATGTCCGAGGCCCCGCCTTTGCTGGGCCTGCACAGGATCGGGCAGGCTCCGACCCTGCTGTCTGCTTCAAGAGATCAGCAAGTAAAGCTGCAGGGCTATGCAGGCAGCGTCGCCTTTGCTTCGGATGGGACAACAGTCGCCATGACCTGCCCCCGCGGCAATGTTCTGCACCAGTTCAACATCACAAGTGGCGACCTGATCCACGCCTTCCCGTTGCACGACGTCTGCGGGTTAGGTGCTGGACCCAACGGCCTTGCCTTCACGACAGGCACCGGCGCGTTCGGATCGGTCAAGCATGGCAAAGCCCGGGTTGAAGGCACAATGGACTGCAAATGGGACAACCATCTGATCCCCATCCGCGCCTACGGATAAATTCGGCAATTCCCGCAACATAGATTACACTTGGACGAATCAAACTGCTGCCGTATTGGCGGGCGCGAAACCGGCATCCCTATTGCAAGGAACTGACTGATTGAAACACACGCCCGACGCACCGCATTCCATCTACGGGGTTGAGAAATGGGGCAAAGGCCTCATCGAGGTGACCGAGCAGGGCGAGATCGGTCTGCGCAATCCCATGCACCCCGAGGCCGCCGCGATCAGCCTGCCGGGCATCCTGTCCGATCTGGACGACCGGGGCATCAAAGCCCCGATGGTTCTGAGGGTCACGTCCTATCTGGAACATGAGATCGCGCATCTGAACGAAAGCTTCCGCGATGCCATCGCGCGGGTGAACTACAAAGGTTCCTACCGGGGTGTTTTCCCGATCAAGGTGAACCAACAAGCGCAGGTCGTGGACCGGATCGTCGAGTTCGGTAAGAAATACAACTATGGGCTTGAGGCCGGATCGAAGCCCGAACTGGTCGTGGCGCTGGCCCATCGTCTGGCGTCTGAGGCACTGATCGTCTGTAACGGCGTCAAAGATGCCGAGTTCATCCAACTGGCCATCCTGTCCCGCAAGATCGGCTTCAACACCGTCATCGTTCTGGAAAGCCCGAAAGAGGCCGACACGGTGATCGAGGTCTACAAGGAGTTGGGCATCGAACCCCTGATCGGCGTGCGGGTGAAGCTGACCAATCAGATCAGCGGCAAATGGGAAGAAAGCTCAGGCGACCGGTCGGCCTTTGGTATGAACACCGATCAGCTTGTCGCCACGGTGGACAAGCTGAACGCGGCGGGCTTGTTGCATTGTCTCAAGCTGCAGCACTCGCATCTCGGCAGCCAGGTGCAAGACGTCAACGATGTGCGCCGCGCTGTCGGCGAGGCGTGTCGCTACTACACCGAGTTGACGCGCGAGGGCGTGCCTCTGACCCATCTGGACCTCGGCGGCGGCATGGGTGTGGACTATACCGGCGAGAAGAAAGCGGCTGAGAATTCAATCAACTACACGGTCGAAGAATACTGCGCCAATGTGGTCGAAACCGTCGCCTACGCGATGGACGAGGCCGAGATCGCCCACCCCATGCTGGTCACGGAAAGCGGTCGTGCGGTGGTGGCTACATCGTCGATGCTGGTCTTCAACGTGCTGGAAACCACGCTCTACGATGCGCCCACCGCGCCGGATGTGGATCCCGATGACAACCATCTGGTCTCGGACCTTGCTGCGGTGCATGGATACCTTAGCAGCGACCGCCTGCAGGAATGCTGGAACGACGCAACTTTCTACCGCAACGAACTGCGCGCGCTGTTCCGGCGCGGCTATGTCGACCTGCGCCAGATGGCCCGGGCCGAGCGTATCTACCTGTCGCTGATGGCCCGCCTCAAGGCGTTGGCGGCCAGCGACGATCTGGAAACGGATGTGGACGATCAGCTTGAGAAAGTGGCCGATATCTACCACTGCAACTTCTCGCTGTTCCAATCCCTGCCCGATGTCTGGGCCATTGACCAGTTGCACCCGATCGTGCCCCTGCAAGGGTTGAACACCGTACCTGACCGCCGTGCCGTCCTGTCTGACATCACCTGCGACAGTGACGGCAAGATCGACCGGTTTATTCTGGCCGACGGCGTCTCGCCCAGCCTGCCGGTGCATTCTCTGCCCGAGGATGACGAATACTTCATGGGCGTCTTCTTTGTCGGCGCCTATCAGGAAACACTCGGCGATCTGCACAACCTGTTCGGAGACACCAACGTTGTCACCATCGACCTGCGCGCCGATGGCGGGTTCGACCTGCTGCACGAACAAGAGGGCGACACGATCAGTCAGGTCCTGTCCTATGTGGAGTTCGACCCGCAGGATTGCGTCGCAGCCTTCCGCAAAATGGTGGACGAAGCGATCTCGACCGGTACTCTGCAAGCCAAGGACCGCAAAACCCTGATGAGCGCCTATCGCGACTCGATCAACGGCTACACCTATTACGAATAAGAAGGAGACAGACCATGGGCAAAACACTGGTTGTCGGCGCAGGTGGCGTATCCCACGCAGCCGTGCACAAGATGGCGATGAATTCGGATATCTTCACCGAGATCACTCTGGCCAGCCGCACAAAATCGAAATGCGACGCCATCGCAGCGGCCGTCAAGGATCGCGTCGGCGTTGAGATCAAAACCGCCGAACTGGATGCCTATAAGGTCGAAGATACGGTCAAGCTGATCAAGGAAACGGGCGCGGAGATTCTGGTGAACCTCGCCCTGCCCTATCAGGACTTGGTGCTGATGGATGCGTGCCTTGAGGCCGGTATCCACTACCTCGACACCGCGAACTACGAGCCCGAGGATGAGGCCAAATTCGAATACCACTGGCAATGGGCCTATCAGGAACGGTTCAAGGCGGCGGGCCTGACCGCCATCCTCGGCTCGGGCTTTGATCCGGGCGTGACCTCCGTCTTCGCCACATGGCTCAAGAAACACAAGCTGAACACCATCCGCCAGATCGACGTTCTGGACGCCAATGGTGGCAGCAACGATCAGGAATTCGCCACCAATTTCAACCCCGAGATCAACCTGCGCGAAGTGCTGGCCGAGGTGCGTCACTGGGAAAACGGCGCATGGCAGCATTCCCCGGCCATGACCCACAAGGTCGAATTCGACTTCCCCGCCATCGGGCCCAAGAATATGTACCTGATGTATCACGAGGAACTGGAGAGCCTCAGCACCCACTTCCCCGAGATCGAGCGCGCCCGCTTCTGGATGACCTTCGGCGACGCCTATATCATGCACGCCAAAGTGCTGGAAAACGTCGGCATGACCCGCATCGACCCGGTGATGCATGACGGCAAGGAAATCATCCCGATCCAGTTCCTGAAAACCCTGCTGCCCGATCCCGGCGATCTGGGCGCGGAAACCAAGGGCAAGGCCTGCATCGGCGACATCGCCACAGGTCAGGCCAAGGACGGCTCGGGTGAGAAAACCTACTACATCTACAACATCTGCGACCACGAAGAATGCTATGCCGAGGTCGGCTCCCAGGCCGTCAGCTACACCACCGGCGTCCCCGCCATGATCGGCGCGGCACAGGTGCTGAAAGGCAACTGGACGCAGCCCGGCGTGTGGAACATGGAACAGCTGGACCCGGATGATTTCATGGACATGCTGAACACCCAGGGCCTGCCATGGCAAGTCCACGAACTCGACGGTCCCGTCAGTTTCTGACCTTCATCTTTTCCCAAATACTCCGGGGGGTCCGGGGGGCTGGCCCCCCGGCCTCTCCACCACTCGGAGACGCCTGACATGTCCGACATGATGACCACCCAAGCGGGCGACGCCGGCGCCTTCCGCAATTTCGACCTTGCCCGCGTCCCCACCCCCTGCTTTGTGGTCGACGAAAAAGCGGTCGAGCGGAACCTGACCATCCTCTCCGATATCGGCACCCGATCCGGCGCACATGTCCTGAGCGCACTCAAAGCGTTTTCGATGTTCTCTCTGGCCCCGCTGGTACGCCATCACCTCGGCGGCACCTGCGCCAGCGGTATTTACGAGGCCCGTCTGGGCCGCGAGGAATATGGCGGTGAGGTTGCCACCTTCTGCGCCGGATACAAAGAATCCGATATCGACGAAATCCTGTCGCTGTCCAACCACATCATCTTCAACTCACCTGCGCAAAAGGACCGGTTCCTGGCCAAAGCCCAAGCAGCAAATGTTCAGGTCGGCCTGCGCATCAACCCCGAACATTCCGAGGGAGAGATCCCCAAATACGATCCCTGCGCGCCCTGCTCGCGTCTCGGCACACCCGTCAGCCAACTTACGGCAGACACGCTCGACGGCGTCGATGGTCTGCACATGCACACGCTCTGCGAACAGGGCTTCGAACCGCTGCAACGCACATGGGCTGCCGTCGAGCCAAAACTCAAACCCTTCCTCGGCCAACTCAAATGGATGAACTTCGGCGGTGGGCATCACATCACGCGTGACGACTATGACCGCGAGGGGTTGATCACCTTCATCAAAGCCATCCGCGAAACCTACAACATCGACGTCTACCTCGAACCCGGCGAGGCCGTCGCGCTGGACGCGGGTATTCTGGTCGGCGAAATCCTCGACCTGCCAACCAATGGCATGAACCTCGCGATCACCGACATTTCGGCCACCTGCCACATGCCCGACGTGATCGAGGCCCCCTATCGCCCAGCCCTGATGGACGAGGCCGAGGCGGGCCACACTTACCGCCTCGGCGGGCCGTCTTGCCTCGCAGGGGATGTGATCGGGGACTATACGTGGGACAAGCCGCTGGAGATCGGTCGGCGTTTTGCCTTCCTCGATCAGGCGCATTATTCGATGGTCAAGACCAACACGTTCAACGGTGTCCCCTTGCCCACCATCGCCCTTTGGAACAGCGAAACGGACGAGCTGAAGATCATCAGACAGTTCGGCTATGATGACTTTAAGGACCGCCTCTCATGACCATTTTCCTCGACAGTGAACTGACCGCATCCGAGCGCTCAGATAGCGCCCGGTTTTGCGTCATCCCAGTGCCGCTGGAACGCACTGTTTCATACGGCTCGGGCACCGCCAAAGGACCAGCTGCGATTATTGAAGCCAGCAATGAGCTCGAGCGCATCACCGGCCATGCCGAGCCTTGCGTCGAGGGCATCTTCACCGAGGAACCGCTGGATTGCGACGGCGCGCTACCTGACGTGATGGAACGGCTGGCTCAACGAACCGAAGCCGCCATCCACGCAGGCAAAGTACCCGTAACCCTGGGCGGAGAGCACTCGCTTAGCTATGGGGCGGTGATGGGTGTGACCCGGGCGTTGGGGCAACCGGTCGGCATCGTTCAGATCGATGCCCATGCGGACTTGCGCAACGCCTATCAGGGCGAGAAACACAGCCATGCCTCGGTCATGCATCTGTTGGTCGAGCAAGGCCTCCGACTGGCCCAATTCGGGGTGCGCGCCTTTTCAAGGGAAGAGGCCAAAAGCCGCCTTGCGAACCACGTCTTTCACGTGGACGCCGAAGAGCTTGTGACCGGGCATATCCACGCTGTCGATTTGCCCGAAGACTTCCCCGATCTGGTCTATGTCAGTTTTGACGTGGACGGGCTGGACCCCTCGCTGATGCCCGCGACCGGAACCCCTGTTCCCGGCGGATTGGGGTATTATCAGGCATTGCAACTGGTCGAACACGCGCTGAAGAATCGCAAATGCGTGGGCTTCGATGTGGTCGAGCTGGCCCCGAACGGCAACGCTGCATGGGATTTCACAGCTGCCCAGATCGTCTATCGCCTGATGGCTGCCTGCTAAGTTTTGACGCTTTCGCGCGAGCCTTTCTAACGACGCGGTACTAAGATAGCTACCGCCGAAAGGGTTGCCTCAGACCGGAGTGGACACGCGCGATGCCCGGCCGGGCTTCAGAGGCCGACCGGCAATCGCCAGAAACACGCAAGACACCGCGACTCCCATCAAAGCGGGCATGTAAAGCAACCACCAAAGTCGCAGGTCGTCAATCACGACTGGAGACACAAAGCCGCGGACGCCCTCCAGCATCACAAGAATGGTAAATGCCCCCAAAATCTGCGGCCATAACCCGAATCGCGAAAAACTGCCCAGCATCAATGCCGAATACCCGACAAGGGCGACCGCGACGCAGATCGCTATCCAGGAAAACCGTTGATGCAATTCGTCCACCATCTCGCCTTCGGTGTATTTATCCGCTTCGGCAATCTGACTACGATCCTGCAACAGCTCTGCCGTCGGGATCGCCTCAAGGCTGCGCTGGCCGCTTTTAGGGCCGCTGGTGATCTGCGAGATGTCGTATGCCGCATCTTCGAACAACGTCGAAGACAATGTTGTGTCCGCCACATTCAAGCGCAGCGCCACTCCATCAAGCATCACCAGATGCAAACCTGTACCGTCATTGACCAAATACGCAGTGGCGCTGGAGTAGCTTGCGGGATTTTCCGGATCTCGGCGGTCAGACACAAAGACCTCATGCAATGTGCCATCCAGGTCGACGCGCCCGATGTAAACCGTGACGCCTTTGGCGGGGTGCAGAAACTCGCCTTCGTTCAAAAGCTGGGCGGTCACATCGCCCGCGACCTCTGCCTGACGGAGTTCAAGCTGTTCCAGCGATGCAGGGCGCAAAAACACGCTGATAATCGCCATCATCAACCCCGCACTCAGACCAAACAACACGACCGAGCGCGCCAGACGCCAGGGGCTTGATCCCGTGGCCAGCATGACGGTCAGCTCGCTTTCGCGACTTAGCCGGTTGGTCGCATAGACAGCCGCAGCAAACACGGCCATCGGCATGACGGTCCTGATAAGCGTCGGCAATGTCAGAGCAGTGAATTCCAAAAACACGATCGCGGATTGGCCACCGCTAATGACCCGTTCGAACAGGCTCACCGACCGGGTGATCCAGAAAACGCCAACCAGAACAAGGGTGAAGAACCCGAACAACACAAGCAATTGCCGCAGGAAATACCCATCAAAACGCGACATGACACTCCATCCACCGATCAGGTTCGCCCGGACAATATGTCAATCCCCGGCCAGAGGGAACCGCGATTGCACCACCTGCGACCAGCAATCTGCCATACAGGATTTAACACCTGCAGAAACAGTAGCGGCCAGTGCACTTTGAATTTGGTGATATGGCAGGGGCAGCAGGGTTCGAACCCGCGACCTACGGTTTTGGAGACCGTCGCTCTACCAACTGAGCTATACCCCTATCGTGCGCCCTCAGATATGACAGTGGCGCAGCGGACTCAAGAGGCTTTTTCAGTTTTGTACGCCATCGAGAAAACGACAAAGACATTGCGTGACGCGTCAGGTTCGTTAAGACGGCGGGCAAAGGGAAAAGGTTGTCGTCGTTGAGCATCCGAAAGAAAATCGCTGACAGCGAAGCCGTGCTGAACTGGGCTGCGCGACAGATCGCGGGATATATTCGCATGGTCCACCGCAACACGCACTGGCAACGGATCGGGTATGAAGAACTGGACCAGCTGGCCGAACAGGGTGAACCGGTCATTGTCGTGCTCTGGCATCAGCGTCTGGCCCAGTCGCCTTATTTTTTTCCGTTGGACAAGGGGCGCATTTGTTCGATCACATCCGCCGCACGGGCCGGCAGCATGGTAGGGCGTGTTCAAAAGCTTTTCGGCATGGATACAATCGCCATGAGCAGCCGCAAGCGCCATGTTGCCTTGTCGCGCGAGGTGCTTGGCAAGATGAAACAGGGCATCTCGATCGGGATCGCAGCGGACGGGCCACGTGGACCCGAGCGTGTATCCTCGACTGTCCCACTGATCTGGGCGCGCACGTCGGGAAAACGGGTGTTCGGCATCACCTATTCCGCCCGCCACGGGCGCGAAGCAGGCACGTGGGATCGGTTGCTGATGCCGCGCCCCTGGCGGAACGATGGTGTATTCCTGTGCCGGGAATGGACTGAAACCGTGCCGCGCAAGGCCAGCGAAGAGCAGATCGAGACCCTGCGTCTTAGCCTCGAGCAACACATGAACAATATTACGGCCGAGGCGGACCGCTTGGTCGGCCGCGAGGCGTGGACGCCCCGCTAATGAGGAAAAAGAACCTTTATTGTCTTCACTTGGTCAATAGTATCTGGAAATAACGGCTTTTCCGACGCGCCTTCACCTTCGATTGATGTCAAAAGCACTATCCATTCATAGAGTTAATTCCAGTTTGCTGTGTGGGTTTTTATGTCTGGCACTGTGACCTGTTAATAAGTGAAGGTGGTATGAAACTTGTTTTCTCATATTTGATCGCAGTTGTGATAATAGGTTTTGCAAGCCCATCTTCTGCATTAACAATGACTTATAATATTGACCGAGTAGTTGGATCGAACACTTTCACGGCAAGTTTCACAATCGATTTACCTACCAATTCAGTATCAGGCTCGACAACAGGCCTGACTGTGAACTCTATCAACTTTCCGGTGGATAATGGAATTCAGTATTCCTATTATCCTCAGAGCGGTGGTTTCCTGAGCATCGATGGAGGGTTGCCGAACTTCTCGACAACTGGGAACGATTTTACTTTAAGCATCCAAAATGCAGCCTCGTCCAATCCGACGCTTTTCGGGTTTGGACTTAGATTGCCAAGTCAGGGCATCAACACTGGAATCTCAACCAATGGTGTGACTTTCAGTGCCTTTGCCGGTACACCACCTGCTCCGGTTCCACTTCCAGCCAGTCTGCCGCTTCTTTTGTCCGCGCTTGCCGGGTTGCTCTTTATGAGATCACGTAAGTGGAAGTTGCAAAAACTAACATATCTTTGCATTCCCAATGTGTCTCGTGGCGCACAATCCTGTTAACACTGTGTCACGGCCTGACCGGTCTAGAAAGCTCCTTGAATCCAATGTCGCCGGGCTTTTGCCGAGTTTTTTCATAGTTGACTGATTTCGGGCAAAAGAAAGCCGCTCTTTAGAGACCGCCTTCTTTCGTTCACCCGTTGTTAGGTGCGAGATTATTCGACGAATAATCTCTTCACCGCCACCGGTTGCGCGATGATTTTGACATGCTTGTTATTTTCGTCTCGGGATCACAGACCTCAAAGAAAAAAGGCCGCCCCTTTGTGGGACGGCCTTCTTTAGTTCGACGGTGTGGGCTCTCATTGCTCTTTCAGAGCAACTGCCGCCCACCAGTCGGCAGAGCCGACTTACTCGATGATTTTCGACACAACGCCCGCGCCGACGGTGCGGCCGCCTTCGCGGATCGCAAAGCGCAGACCGTTTTCCATCGCGATCGGCGCGATCAGCTCAACGCCGAACGACACGTTGTCGCCAGGCATGACCATCTCGGTGCCTTCGGCCAGGGTCACGGTGCCGGTCACGTCCGTGGTCCGGAAGTAGAACTGAGGACGGTAGTTCGCGAAGAACGGGGTGTGACGACCGCCTTCTTCCTTGGTCAGGATGTAGGCTTCCGCTTCGAACTTGGTGTGCGGTGTAACCGAACCCGGCTTACACAGAACCTGGCCACGCTCAACGCCGTCACGATCCACACCACGCAGCAGCGCGCCGATGTTGTCGCCTGCTTCACCGCGGTCCAGCAGCTTGCGGAACATCTCAACACCGGTGCAGGTGGTTTTGCTGGTGTCACGGATGCCGACGATTTCGATCTCGTCGCCAACATTGATCACGCCACGCTCAACACGACCGGTCACAACAGTACCACGGCCCGAGATCGAGAACACGTCTTCGATCGGCATCAGGAACGGCTGGTCAACAGCACGCTCGGGGGTGTCGATGTAGTCATCAACAGCCGCCATCAGTTCCTTGATCTTCTCTTCGCCGATTTCCGGGTTGTTGCCTTCCATCGCGGCCAGAG